>JAAYIO010000018.1 GCA_012523385.1 Methanomicrobiales archaeon | reverse complement strand
CGGCGTAACAGATGGAAGAATCCACCTTCTCATTACCAAATCAGGAGGCCTGGCTCCGGGAACATGGAACTCCCGGATATATGGACAGCATGTGCAGGGGGTAGAGGATTATTCCTTTATCTGGTCATAAGAGTAACCACAACCGTAATCATCCATAACGATGAGATGACAGTGATGGCAGGAAAACGGCCACTCACCCTCACATTTATTCTTATCATCCTTGCCATATACCTCATCGGTTCGGCAACCGCAGCATCCGGAGGGTATGTCGTCCAACCGGCCCCCGAGACAGACCCGGATAAAGAGACATATGATTTCACCCCCATCTCGTTCTGGGAGCTATCCCCCCGTGCAATGTTAATCGGTATTGCACTCTGTATCTCTCCCGCTCGTATAGTCCCAATTGAAGTACTGTCTACGTTGAAAATATGGATTTATCTGGGTTACCGAAAGATTGCGAAAAATAACGTGCTCGATAACACTGTTCGTTCCGGAATTTTTGAACATATCTGCAATAATCCCGGAATTACCCTTTCTGCGCTTGCCCGTGAATGCACCATCGGGAAAGGAACACAACGATATCACCTCAAAATGTTACAGAGGGAACACAAGATCATCTCGGTTAATAAAAACGGGAATATTGCGTATTTTGAGAATAATGGCAGATATGAGGAATTCAAGCAGACCATATTGATGCAGCTCAGGAGCGCTACAGTGCGGCACATCTATGAAATCCTGATCCGTCATCCCAACGTATCACGTAAAGACGTCGCCGAATACCTCGGGGTATCAGGATCTGCCGTCACATGGCAGATGGAACGGCTCTGTGCTGACGGCACCATTTCCGCCACAAAATCCGGGAAATACGTACGCTACCTGCTCAGTCCTCAGGCAAAGGAAATTCTTCAGAATTATCTGCCAAACCACCCGGTTGCGGATGCAACCGATCAGGCACAAAAAGGGATCATCTGAGCTGCGGTCTGCGGTTCTTGTTACGTCGGGCAAAACCCCCTCATCGAATTAAGCGCTTAAACGATCAGAACTGGTCCGAATAGTCCTGCACCTCAGAAATTCTACTCAATATCATGGCGAAGCTGAAGGAGGAAGGCCTTGCCGTACGATCACCACGATGGCCCGCCATACCCTAAAAAGCGTCCCACGATCCCATAGCAGTGCGGATAGGCGAGGAAAATTCTATGGCTTTGGAACGGTCTCGGGGATGTATGATGGATATGTTTCATAGGCGGCCTGAACCATGCACGAATCATTGATCTGAACTACGATCATCGAAGGGGTCATCCGGTCATCGGGATCCTGCGGGTGGAAGACGATCTGGGTATAGTCCGCATCCCTCTCGAGAGAGGAAACTTTTGAGATTGCAATCGTGTCGATATCCTTCTTGTCCAGCAGTCCGATAACTTCATGATCGTTGAGTGCCACAATTAATGCATCGAGCGAGGTGATCTCTGCCGAACACGTGTCTACAATTCCCGTTTCACAGGATTCGTCTTGTGCCGAAATGAAATGGCCGATTCCGATTCCTAAAAAAAGGGTTAAAATGAGGAGGCCAGCCACCAATGCATTCATACGATCCATGATCTCACTCTATACGCCTGCGACCACCAAGGAACACTATACTCCAATTCCGGCGTTCCTGCCGAACAACCAACAAGGTGGGGAATAGTAATGTCTTGGAGATTGTCGTTCCACCACAGTGTAGTGGGACTGTAACTTGTGGATAAATATGAGTCACAGAAGTATGCCTCAGAGACGGGAGTAAAAGAATTACCCTCGAAAGCGAAGTACTCATGATTCTCGTCTACATCTCCAAAACAAAAAGGCACGTGTCCGATTCTAATGACTGTACCCTCCCATAGTATCATATACGGATAACCTTCGAGTGTTTGTGATGTGCTGATGTAAATCTCAAAGTTATGACTCCCTGAACCATCCGTGAACGTTTGATTAACCACATACCTCTCATTTTCGGGTACTGTACTATCGTACGTGAAGACAGTGTATTCTGAAGGATCGCCTCCAAAGGCCGAAGATAGCTTTGCCACCCCTACTTCTATCCAGGTAGGAGTCCCACTCATTTTTTTGCCTATATGAGATGTCAAGTAATGTAGTTCTGTTCCATCGGAGGATATTTACAAATTCCCCGGATGATTATCACCGTTGATCCCATGATAGTGGTGTTCATCGATTCTAATCCCTGAATCTGCCTGTGCTATAGTAGATCGTGGAAAAGCTTCCAGCGTAATGCTATCTGCAACAGAACGATATTTATGCGACTGTTTAAGCATTTCTGCAATTTCTTTATACTTCTTTTCATCCATGCCATCGGTATAAGGTACCTCAGGCATTTCTTCGATCATTTGAGAAATGGCTTTGTCACTTAATCTATTTCCCGAATCATCAAAAAGGTGAGCACTTCGCTCTAATATTACGTTCCTGTCTACGGGATCGCCTCCAAACGGACAGGTATCCGCCAAGTTGTTCTCATCCGCACTCACCGCCAGCACCACAACCACGCTCACCAGCATCACTGCCAAGAATACGGAAAGTGCCCGCATTCGAATTTTTGTTTTCATACTTTTTCCTCCGACTCTCATGTCCTAGGAGGCAAAATGGCGAAGCTTGCAAGTACTGGTAAGGCCAACACAGTTTTGCCTCCGGGCTCGCGTGGGGTTCAGCCGTTCTTGATTGGTTCAGGTGGACCCCGTGCAACATCTTTTCGGTGCCACACGCCAGACT
>JAAYIO010000213.1 GCA_012523385.1 Methanomicrobiales archaeon | reverse complement strand
GCGGTGGAATGACCGTTGTCATATCACCACTTATTGCCCTGATGAAGGATCAGGTAGACACACTCCGGGAATGTGGGGTATCTGCGGCCTGTATCACCTCATTGCAGGACTACGCTGAACGGAAGGAAACAGAGGCGGCAATCGAACAGGGAAAAGGTCGAGTGCTCTATGTATCCCCTGAACGGGCGGTGAAGACAGAATTCTTCTCCCTTCTGAAGAAGGGGCAGATCACCCTCATTGCGGTAGATGAAGCGCATTGCATCTCCCAATGGGGACATGATTTCCGGCCGGAATACCGTGAACTGGCTCGCCTGATACTTGAATTCCCCCTTGCAACAGTGGTGGCGCTGACAGCAACCGCGACCCCGGCGGTACAGACAGATATCATCGCACAACTCCACCTCCGCCGTCCCCGACGGGTAACCGGAAGCTTCTACCGCAAAAATCTCCGGTATGAGGTCCGGCTGAAAAAGGATGCAAAAGGAGAAATTCTCTCATACCTACGGAATCACCGCGATCAGGCAGGAATCATATATTGCCTCTCCCGCAAAGGCGTAGAAGACCTGACGGCCACGCTCCAGCAGTTCGGAATCCGTGTTTTGCCCTATCACGCCGGACTCAACCGGCAGGCACGGGAGGCGGCACAGGAAGCATTTGTTCGCGACCGGGTGCAGGTCATCGTTGCAACGGTGGCATTCGGGATGGGTATCGACAAGCCGGACGTGCGTTTTGTCATTCACCACGATCTGCCCCGTTCACCTGAGCATTACTATCAGGAGACCGGAAGGGCAGGGCGGGACGGTGACCCTGCGGACTGCATTCTCTTTTATTCTCCCGGCGACATGCACCGACAGGCATTCTTTATCCAGCAGGAGCCATCTATCGCACGACAGCGTGTAGCGTATTCAAAGCTTGAGGAGATGGCTGCGTACTGTGAGGAGAACCGTTGCCGTCAGGCGATGATTCTCCAGTATTTTGGCGAGGAGCCTCCGCCGGGTGGATGTGGTACCTGCGATGTCTGCACCTCTCCATGGGAACGATTCGACGGCACGGAAATTGCCCGGGCAGCTATTACCTGCGTACAGCATCTGAAAGTCCCGTGCGGGGCGAGTCACCTCATCGACCTGCTCCGCGGGGGGAATACCAAAAAGATCCGTGAACTGGGACAGACGGATACCCCCGGATATGGGACAGGAAAGAATTATTCAAAGGATGAATGGCGCTCCATTATCCGTGAACTCGTTCGTCTCGGCTATTTGGAACGTGAAAGCGGCACATTCCCCGTGCTCAGGGCGGGTGAGGCAGGCCGGGCACTATTATCCGGGGGGGATAATACGGAACGTGTCATTTTAACCAGAAAAAAGGATACTAAGAACCCGAAGAAAGAACCTCAGGATTCAACCTTTCTGCGGTTGAAAGGGCTAAGACGGGAGATTGCAGACCGGGAGGGAATTGCCCCATATATGATCTTCTCTGATGCAGCACTCAGGGCGATGGTCACATTACGACCAGACACCGATGCAGCATTTCTTGCCATCAAAGGAGTAGGTGCCGCCAAACTAAAGCGGTTTGGCCCGGAATTCATGGAAGCATTAAGATCTGCAGATCACGGATCTGGCAAGTCTGCAGGAGAGACACTGCGCCTCTTCCGTGCCGGGTGCACAATGGCAGAGATCGCAGAGAAGCGGTCGCTCACCCCTGATATCATCGGTGCCCATCTTGCAGAGGCAATCGAGAATGGGGAGCCTGTTGAGATAGACGATCTCGTCCCCCCCTGCCGGCAGGCAACCATCCGCGAGGCAGTGTCACGGGAAGGGACAACAGATCTCAGGCGCCTGAAGGCAATCCTTGGAGAGCGGTTCACCTACACCGACATTCGACTGACTTGTGCCGTTGACCGCCGGGATAGTCAAATATACAAAAATTGAGCGTGTAAGACAGGCATACTACTTGGATACAGTGTACCGCGTCGCCAGCGCAATAAGAAAAGGGCGGCATATTTTTACCTCAGTGAAGGCATAGTTTCTTTCATGACAAATGAGACGATCATCGTTGGAGAAAAAACATTTTTCTGCTCCGTCACCCCTGCAGGCCCGGTCAATATTGTCATTGCCTCAAACGAACACGGTCTTGTTGGGTGCTGTTCTATTGATGTGGATGATCTGGAAGGATTTGGATATGCAGCGGCCCAAGTCCGCCCACCTGAGGGACGAACATCGGTGTCAACCATAGACGACCTCCTCCGAGGGTTCATTAAAAAGGCAAATGCCCCCGCAAAAAAGAAAGGTGTCCGGATTGGCATGACCGGCAAAGAGGCACTTGCCCTGCTGGGATGAGAAAACCCGGGATTCCCATTATTCTACGTTTTTCATCTATTATTTCCGTGCATTCAATGCGTGTCCACGGCATTGCGATTTTTAGAGAACAAGTGTTCACTCATCCCCGCACCACCCCAAAAAAAATACGAAGGTGTCCATAGAGCTCTTTTGCCTTATCATCCATTCGTGATATCCGCGGAGGAAATTCACGCATGCCACAGTGGGCAAAATCATTCCTTAAGCCGGATAATTCTCCCCAGAGACGGGTTGCCTGCTCTTGCCAAGGGAGGTTCATGTACCAGTCAGTGAGACTGGTCGTACGGTAGGGAGATTGTTTTAGAGCCAGAAG
>JAAYIO010000212.1 GCA_012523385.1 Methanomicrobiales archaeon | reverse complement strand
CTTCTATCGCGAAATCCTCAGGGCTGAACGGAATTATATCAAGACACACCGCTTCTGGTAAATCTTTTTTTTGAGGATAGTTTCGTTTTTCAAATGAGGAAAAACTATACCCATTCACGCAGAACTATTAACCATTCTATGGCAGATGCAGAGTATAACATGGTGGATTACGATGAGACGTATCATACATTCTCCATTGATGTACCTGAATTTTTTAATTTTGGGTATGACGTCATCGACGACTGGGCACAGCGTGACCGAAACAAATTAGCGATGATCTGGGCAAATCAGGACGGGGATGAAAAGAAATACACCTTCCATGACCTGAAAAAATTCTCTAATATGGCCGCCAATATTCTGTTGAAGTTTGGCATTAACAAAGGAGACCGAGTCATGATCATGCTGCCGCGGGTGCCTGAGTGGTGGATCTTTGTTATAGGTCTTATCAAACTGGGTGCTGTAGTCTGTCCGGTGCCTACGCTTTTGACCCCCAAAGATCTTGAATACCGGATCAATGCCGGAAATTTCTGTCTTGTGATCACCGATTTTGAGAATTCAGATAAAATTGATGAGATACACGATGAGTGCCCCTCACTCCAGACAAAAATTCTTATTGACGGAGATAAGGAAGGCTGGGTTAGTTATCAGGAAGAGATATACTATCCCGCACCGGTGTCGCACCGCAAGGTCAGTATGCCGTATGCAAACCGCACCCGTTCCACCGACCCTATGCTGATCTATTTCACCTCGGGCACGACAGGGGAGGCAAAGATGGCGCTTCATAACAACGCGTATCCGCTGGGGCATATTGTCACCGCAAAGTTATGGCAGGATGTCCGTGGAAATGACGTGCACTTTACCTATTCTGATACCGGATGGGCGAAATGTGGCTGGGGCAAGATCTTTGGGCAGTGGATTGAGGGCACCTGTCTTTTG
Source organism: Methanomicrobiales archaeon (assembly GCA_012523385.1). GTDB lineage: Archaea > Halobacteriota > Methanomicrobia > Methanomicrobiales > Methanomicrobiaceae > Methanogenium. The sequence continues at coordinate 1,252 of JAAYIO010000212.1, read as the reverse complement.
ATTTACGATGTCTGGGGCAAATTCAATGCAACAGAGCTGTTGCCTCTTATTGAAAAATATGAGGTGACGACGTTCTGTTGCCCTCCGACGGTCTACCGCATGCTGATCATTGCTGACCTCGCACGATATGATCTGGCAGAACTCCGGCACTGTTGCAGTGCGGGTGAACCCCTGAACCCTGAGGTCATTAAAGTCTGGGAAGAAGGAACGGGTCAGACGATATATGAAGGGTACGGGCAGACCGAGACCTGCTGTGCGATTGCATCGTTTGCCTGCTTTAAGAATAAACCCGGTTCCATGGGGAAACCGTCCCCCGGATGGCATATTGAGCTCCATGACGACGAGGGGAAACCTGTCGTAGATTATAAAGAGGGACGGATTGCGGTATCACTCAACCCCCGGCCGGTCGGTCTCTTTGTAGAGTATGTCAATAATCCTGAGGCGAATGCCGAGTCCTTTGTTGACGGGTATTATTACACCGGCGATAAGGCGTACCGGGATGAAGACGGCTACTTCTGGTTTATCGGGCGCGATGATGACGTCATCAAGAGTTCCGGATACCGTATCGGGCCATTTGAAGTGGAGAGTGCGCTCTTAGAACACCCCGCGGTGCAGGAGTCCGCCGTTGTCGGTTCACCGGACCGTATCCGCGGTATGGTGGTAAAGGCTTTTGTCGTCTTAAATCCTGGATTTAAGAAATCTGATGCTTTGGTTCGGGAGATACAGAACCATGTAAAGCGGGTGACTGCTCCGTACAAATATCCCCGTATCATTGAGTTTGTTGATACGCTCCCCAAAACCATATCCGGTAAGATCAAACGGAATGTGCTGCGGGAACAGGAACTGCAAAAAGTAAAACCTGACTGATCTCATTTTTTTGGGTGCACCACACCACTCCTATTTATTATCTATGTGCACCAATCTGTGATCTAATGGTGCGCTACTCGATTACCATGGATGACGATCTGGTCAAAAAGATTGATCGTGACTGCAAGAATTTAGACATTTCCCGTTCGGAATGGATAGCGAATATCTGCACCACCCGTTTCCCTGAGCTTACCGGAAATGGTCTTCCTCTCGTGGATGATGAGAATGCGGATTTCTCTCGGCATAATATGGTGGATTATGACGAGACGTATCGAACGTTCTCTATCGATGTGCCCGAATATTATAACTTCAGTTTTGATGTCGTTGATGCATGGGCGAAACGCGACCGAAATAAACTCGCCATGATCTGGGTGAACCAGCAGGG
>JAAYIO010000017.1 GCA_012523385.1 Methanomicrobiales archaeon | reverse complement strand
GATTTATTCTTCATCTGCACGTCATTCCCTGAACCGCCTTCCCCGTGAGATTATGCTGAAATTCGTCAAAGAATTTCATACCTTGGCAGATAAGGAGAATCCTAGAATCTATATGAAAGAGCTTCAAGGTTCAGATAACCCGCCATTTTATTCCGTACGCATTGGACAATACAGGGCGGTTGTGTCGGTTCTGGATGATGAGATGGTTATTCATGTGATTGATGTCGGACACCGGAGCAGTGTGTACCGGAAGTTTTAGCATCTTAAATTTCACGTTTTGTCTAATTATTATGTCTCCCGTTTTGGCATCTTTTTGAAAACTATCTATTAGATGATCTCGATCCTTCCCTCTTCGTCGTCCGTGATGGTTAGCTTTGCAACTTTGCAACAGCTTTGCATAAAAAAATGCCATTATTGCAAAGATAAATTGGCTGTAAGATGGCTTTCGTTTTACTAAATATCGATAATCTGTAGGTATATTAACAGATATTATAGGTACTTTGCGTACTTTGCAGGGAACAACAGCGCAATCTTATTTTTCTGTGTTTGCGTATGTGTATCTCTGTGATTCCGGAATGATTGCAAAGATGTTAGTGTTATCTCTAAAAGTGCTTCAAATTGGATATTATGGTGTCTATGGGCCGTATTTACTTTGCAGGGTGCACTGCAAAGCACTGCAAACTATGCAAACCATTGCCAACCATGGGAATATACTGCAGAGTATTTCGATTAACCTCAGATTGAGGCACTATCTAATATAAACTATTTATATGTTGATGGCATTTTTTATGGGTTTATAGAAATCCTCTGCAATCTATTTCTGAGAGGTATTCCATCCGGTGCGTACTCGCTATAGATGGAGGTGCAGGTTGCAGGAATGAGTGCTCTTAAGAAAACACGAGGTGGGCAGAGAGTCGACCGAATCACGCCCCTCATCGCTGCAGTCAAATCAGTCGTTCCTTCTCCCGCTTATTCTACTAAATTATTGGTTATACTGTCCGTCTGAAATCTCATTTTTTCCTCGGTTCATGTCATGTCTGCCTGACATACAGCAGATCCTATCCGAAAGTGTCAAGGGTAATTGGCATGGGCAGCACCATGCAGAGAAATAGCCTTGGGATGGTGAAAGATTTAATGAGAAAATTGAAAAAAGAGACGCCACAAGAGGATGCGATTCGTCCCGCAACAGATAACTCTGTTAATGGCTGACCGCGCCTTGGATCAGTCTCATCCTAATGCTGGCATCATCTCTAAGGGCGTAAAAATATATCCGGGGTTTATTCCACTTTACACCGGGTGGAGAGAATGAAACCATGGCAATAACCACCTTCCCGGTCAACAATCATATGGATATTATTGGGTAATCAATTCCTTTCCTTCTGTTCATCGGAGATCTGTAGAATCCGAGGAGAGAATTAAACGGCTGCAGAGGCCCGCGTCGCCACACTCTCATACGCCCTGAGCATCTCTTCCGTGATGTAATGACGGGCAACCGTTCCCTCTTTTCTCTGCTCGATAATCCGGTCATCCACCAGGAAACGCATGTGCCAGCTGACAGAAGGCCCGGAAATCCCGATCTTATCGCTGATATCACGGCGGGATATTCCCGGGTGGTGCAGGATTGTCTCAATGATCATTTTATCACTTGAATGACTGAGATGCATGAGCATCACTTGTTCTTCACCCGAGAATTTGTCGGAATTTTTAAAATACCGGGTCGTATTCTTGCATTTTTCTAACGTTATAACATTAAAACTGGCGAGGATATCGAGATGATAGGCCAGGTTCTTGTAGCTAAATCCGGTGGAGCGTTTCAGGTCAGATAGCTGGGCGCCCGGATGCTCCTTTATGCAGCAAAAGACCCGCTCCCTAGACGAGTTATCAAAAATATTTTTTCGGGAAACTCTCTGGAATCCTCCGATAACGGGTATATTGGTTGCGGTGATATGTTTGCCCAGATAAACAGCCCCCGGCGTTACTGCGGCTATCCCTAAGATGACAAGTATCCCGGGCGGTAACTCTGCCAGACGGATGGGTGTGGGTTCAGGTTCATTGAGAAGTATGGTTTCTTCTGAGCGGGGAGTGAAGTAGACATCGCTGTACTCCGGGTAGATATCATACGCCGGTTCGACCACATAGCCACCTGTTTCAACAGCAGTTGTAGCATGTGTCATCGCGGTCAGAATCACCAGAATGAAAACCAGGCTCGATAATCGTGGCTGAATCATTTAAACTTCACACAACAAGCAGCATGAACGACTGGGTGCCGTCAACCTTTTCACCTTCAACAACCGCATACCAGTCCCCCGGCTTTATTCCTTCGGGGCGGGAAACCTGCAGATAAATTCTGCCGTTTACCTGCCCGTCGCTCTCGTCATAATATGGTCCCATCATTCCGTCCGGGGCAAAGATAGTAAGTTTTAGGGAATCCTCTGTATTCCCCCAGAGCAGATCATACGTGAACCGGGTGAGATTCTCTGGCATCTGGCGGTGAAAGGGTTTTAATTCTCCCTCTTTAATGGACTTGTCCATGTAGCCGATAACACAATAACCGCTCGTATCGGTCACCACATTCTCGAGACTCATCTCCTGTTTCTTTGAGGGGTTCAGTTTCCGAATATTCACTGGCCCGGTCTTGTCCCATGCGGTGGCACCGAACGGGCATTCGGGATGTCGTTCTGAGACCCCAGGATGAGGGCTGACCCAGTGGTACGGCTTGCTCCATATTTTTTCGAGCAGCTTTGGATCAACGTTTGATCTCATTTTCTCGTAATTTTCTGTGGTATAGGCAATCCGGGCTACGTCCCCTTCGGTGATATTCTCCCCCCAGTGCTCATTCAGCCATTCCATCCCTTCTTCGGTATATTTTCCGGACATTTGAAAAGCTGTGGCTCCGGCAGACAGAAAAAGAAGTGCTATCAACGCCCCGACAATCAGACATCTGGTGTTCATCTTCTTTTACTCCTCATCCAGGGTTCCCTGAATCCCCGGATGTTCCAGTATTTCATATCAGTTTATAAATAGATTATTCCCAATCCATCTACATATCACTGACAGCGTGCATCCTGATGGCGGGCATTCTGTTCCGAATTATACCCGAAGGCGTGTCGCCTCCTTATGAACAGCGAAATGCATGATTCCTAAAATTCGGCAGGAAAATGAATTCGATAGTACTATTCTATTGAATCATTCCGAACCTTTGGAACGGATATATAACAAAATGATGTGTAGAGCGTTTTGGAATAAAAGGTATTTAATAACAAAGGAAATCGGTAGTTGTCGGGTCAGAGGAAAGGGTCTGATTACCATGTCACTCATCTTTTCCAACGACTATGACAACAAGCCCGGCCGGGCCGACTAAAATCACCGAACCAGCCGGGATGGACGTGAAGAAAATGAACCGATCACGAACACTAACAATGCTTGCAGGACTCATGGTTCTGCTGGTATTCGTCGCCCCTTCTGTAAGCGCCTTTGAAATATCAGGCATGTACACAGAAGAGGGAATGAAATGGCTGAATGAACACTGGGGAGAGGAACTTACCCGTGGTGAACTGGCGAAGATTGCCTACACTGAGGAAAATTACGAAAAGATCAAAGCAAACGTTGAGCCAAAACTGCTCGAAGAAATGTGGAACAGACCTTATCAGTGGATAGATCCAAGCCTTGCCCCGGAAGATGTTACTCCCGGACCCAAGATCTTTGATGAAAATGACCAGCTTGTTGACGACCCGGACGGGTCAATCCTTGCAGGGATTGTGAGCGGTAACATTAAATCTATTCGGTCAGGTATTGTCGTCACTGCAGACCAAGTGAGTTATTCCGGAGGGTATATCAGGCATAGTGGGAGCGGATATGTGTATGCCGCAGATCCCGTTGGCTCCCTGAGAGTTGAATCTCAGCTTTATGGAGACGGAAACTGGCTTTCGACATCATATGCTGTTAAAAATAACTATGACAACGATCCTTACTACATCGTACCAACATCCGGTGCTCGAAGTCCGGTACATGGTACCCTATACCAATCCTATACCAATGCAGAATCAACGAATCCAGACCATACTGCAGGCATGTGGTCCCGTTCATACTTCTATTCATGAAGGAGAAATACCCATTTTTGAGGAGCAACGATGAAATTTTTCCGAAAAATGAAATTTATTTGTATGGTATTACTCTTTTGTAGTGTATTCGTAATCCCCTGTCTTGCAGAACCTTCAGATATTTGCATACCTATGCAGGCTTCGGCTACCGCTCAGGCTCATATGTGCATTGACGATAATCTTGTTGCAACATATGTGAGTGGTTCTAATCCTTCGGCAATCAGGGTGTACAATACTGACATGACGCTTTACCGGAGTATCTCTCTCACAAATGATACCATGAACATTGAATCACTGGAGATCACTGATGGCCGGGTATACTACACCGAGTATGATACTACAAAATTCTACGAATCGCGGACAAAAACGGTATATGAATATGACATGGCCACCGAAAATAGACGGATTATTTATTCGACCGGTTTTTACAACAACATTGAATCAAGAGTAACTGATATTGTTGGTGATGGGAAACATGTCGTATTGCGTGAAGATAGTGGGGGTGATGATCTCATCCTGCATACGCTTTCAACCGGCACGAACAACAAGATCTTTAGATCGAAAGATAAGATCCAAGGTCTTGCCATCGACGGTGACCGAATAGTATGGGGGTGCGATCGAACTGACCGGGAACCCGGGCGGGAAGTTCATGTCTACACCATCTCTACCGGTGAGGATGATATTATTCCGGAAAGTATGTCAATACGGACCTGGGGATGGAGTGATATTTCGGGTGACGAGGTTGTCTGGAGCAGATCAGCAGAGGAACCTGATATATCAAGTGGATACCCGTCACTTGTAACTGCCGGTGGAGAAATTATGTTGACAAATCTGTCAACAGGGATGACCTGCTCCCTTGAAACATTAAGTGCTCCAAGTGCTCCCTATATATCTGGTAATACTGTTATCTATGTGAAAAAACCCAAGGTTGATTACGATAATCCGGATAACGGAACGATCAGGGTATATGATATCGGGACAGGAATCTTCAGCGAAATTGCATCAGATGTTGCAGGAATTACTGACTTTGACAACGGATTGGCGTTATGGCACCGTTACTCACCGAGGTCAGATTGGTTAACTGCCATCTCAGGCACGATTCCGGCGGTGACATCCACAGCCCCCACAGAAACTGAAACTCAGGCGAGCCCTGCTAATCCTTTCATGGCCATAGTGGCACTCACCACAGGAATTGCATGTTATGTGACCGTACTTAGAAGATGGTAACCGGCATCCTCCCTTTTTTAACATCCGTATATCTTCCACAAACAGTTTTCCCTGTGACTGCCTACCGAAAACCACCCCACAGATATATCAAAGACCATGCCCCAGCATTATTCAGGAAGTGAACGAGTATGGATGTTGTTGATGGCTTTCTGTTTCTAGTGATACTGCTTCAGATTATTGCCTTTTTAATAGGAGTCGTGCTGCTTTCCGTTGTCTATGCAGTCATCAGTCGGACAAAAAATCGGATGGTTCACCTCTTGCTCCCCGCCCTTGTCATGGGAGCGGGATTTCTCTTTTTGATGCCGAATGATGCCCCGATGCTTCTAGTCGGAGCTCTGATATTTGTCGTGCCCATGGCAGTGCTCATTCCTCCCTTTGTATTTTCCAACAGGTTCGGGGAGAAAATCCGGTTCACCCGCATTCTCATCTGTGATCTCATGGTCTCGGTGGTTGGGGTGTTTCTTCCCTATCTCCTTGTCTCGTCCCGTCTCTCGATGATTCCGGCGATTTTCTGGCACACCCCTCTTTCCAATGGCCTCATCTATGGAGGTCTGATTGCATTGAATGTCGGCCTTGCAACGGGTTTTTATCAATTTTTTGTATGGAGGGATGGTGTATCCCGGAAGAAAAGCGAGGAAAATGACTGAAAAAGACCGTACCGGAACAACCAATCTCCCCCGGCATATCTTTATCCCTCCGATCTTGTCCGTCCTTTAAGATACCATTCCTTGAATCCAAGTGATTTTTGTATCTCCCGCCCTGTTCAACAGGTCTACAATTGATCAACCCGGGCACTATTTCGGGTTCTTGTTTCAGGATGTGTGAGGATGTTCATAAAGAGTGGGGCCGGGGTGCAGAGATCACCAAAAATGACCTTATACAGTCGTAATCTACGAAAAACAATAATAGAATGAACAACACAAGAGGGAACTGATCGAAACCTGACTGGAACCATTACCGAATCCACAGGGAAACGAAATACTAAAAAGAACGGTGAAAAAAATGGCAATCATACTCGTGGACGAAGTTCTCTGCACCCGATGCGGTCTATGCACTGTCGTCTGCCCGGTGTCAATTGTCGACCCGGCAGATGAGAATTCCCTTCCTGTAGTCCGGGATGAGAACGCCAACAGGTGTATGAGCTGTGGACACTGCGAAGTCATCTGCCCTACGCATGCACTCATCCTCAATATTCTGCCGGACGAAAAAGAGGAGGTACCGGCAGGCGCCGGGGAACTCGCCACGGGTGACCTCGGATATTATATGAAAAAACGTCGTTCTGTGCGTTTTTTCACGGAGGATCCGGTCTCAGGAGAGGATATCCTTCAGGTGCTCGATGTTGTCCGCTACGCTCCCTCAGGGAGCAATGTGCGGCCAGTGGAGTGGACTGTGGTGCACGACCCGAAGGATGTCAGAAGAGCTGCAGAGTTAACCATTGAATGGCTGAAAACGCTTATAAATACTACTCACCCCCTGAATGTGTATGCACCGATTTTGATCCGTGCATGGGAGAAAGGACAGGATGTCATCTGTCGCGACGCCCCTCACTTGCTCGTCGCCCATGTCCCGGAAAACACCCCGATTGCATCCGTAGACGGCATCATCGCTCTCACCCATTTCGATATCGCCGCCCCGGCGTTTGGCATCGGCACCTGCTGGGCGGGATTCATTACAATGGCGGCTCTGTCCTATGAACCACTTAAAGAGGAACTTGGTATTCCTTCGGGACGGACGTGTGCCTTTGCGATGCTGTTTGGCCATCCAAAATACAAGACCTACGGCCTCCCCCGGCGCAGTCCTGCAACGGTGACGTGGAAATAATTCCGCAAACCAGACCTCTACCTCACTTCTTTTTTCCTGCAACAAGTTCCTTAACTATTTTCTCATGAGTATGAGAAATCCCTTTCTGCAGTTCTGCAAGTGATTCCTCAATCTTTTTGAGGGTCTCATCGCTCAGCGGGGCATCATCATCAGAATCTCGGTCGCACAGGCGAAGGATAACTGCGTCATATGATTCATCTGGCTGTTCTTTCAGGGAGTCAAGCAGGCCCTGTGTGCGGGTGCTGATCCGGATCATGACAGGCGTTGGTTCGTCTGCAACAGCTTTCACATCAGGTTTTTTCCCGGTGTCAGATGAGCGGTGCATGAATGAGATTGAATGTGTTTCATAAAAAGCGTGTGAGGTTGTGTATACAAAAATACCGTCTCTGTTGATCCCCCCCGTGGTAGTTTGCTATGAGTAAATGGGTTTATTGCATAAAGGAGGTGCCAAATATCTGTCTTTGGGGAGAGAGCGGAAGTCTGGACACTGGTTCATTCTTCCCCACCGATTCATCAGACACGAAGGGAAAAGAGTATGAATCGCTGGGAATGAACTAATATAACCGGAAGCGTGGAAAGAACAATGGAACAACCAAAAAATATGAGTGCAGATGACTGGATTGTCGCAGGCATTGCACATAAAGAAGAGGAACAGTACCGAGAGGCCATTGCGGCGTATGATCAGGCGATTGAATGCGACCCGGAGAATGCTGCCGCGTGGTACCAGAAGGGCTGTGCCCATGACGAGCTCGGAGAATTTGCAGAAGCTGTTCGCTCGTTTGGCCGATCACTTGAATGTGACTCGGATGACGTGTCCGCATGGCTTTCCCTTGGTATAGACCTGGTCCGTCTGGAACAGTACGAAGAGGCAGTTGAGGCACTGGAATTGGCCCTCAGCATGGATGAAACGATCGCATCTGCGTGGTATCACCGGGGATGTGCTTTAAACGGGTTGGGGGAGTTTGAAGAGGCCGTCCGCTCATATACCCAGGCAATCGAATGTGACCCGGATGTTATTTCGTCATGGGTGAACCTTGGTGTTTCTCTCAACTGTCTGGAACGCTTTGAGGAAGCATTGAATGCCTGTGAACTTGCCATCGCGATTGATGCCAATGACGCCGATGCCTGGAATGTGAAAGGGAATATTTTCATGGGGATGAAAAATTACGATGGCGCACTGGGGGCATATAATCGGGCGCTTGCCATTGACCCTGAACATGCCCATGCATGGTACAGCAAAGGGGTGGCCCTCTCGAGACAGCGGCCCTGCGACACCTGTTAAAATCAGGAAGGATAAGGGGCCAGATGCAGGTTTGGCCCCCCAATATTCGTTTTTTTACTGATTGACGGATTGTGACACAATAAATACCTTTTTTTGGCGAGCGTGTGTGCAAAAAAACCGCTGAATTCGGGGATATACCTCATTGTTTATCTCCTCTCAGACTGACATAGGAGATTACTGATTTTCCATGCATTTCTGTGATTATAGAATCTGTTTCCACCGTTTATCATGGCTCATTGTTCTGATCGCTATCTGTCTTCTGACATCTGGCCCTTTACGGACTGGAAGGGAGAAAGAATCCCCAGATGGTTCTGTATCAAAACAAGAGAGCCCCCTACGGACTCACTACACTTTCGGTGAAATACCGAAACTCAGCAAAAAGGCAGAACAAACTGCACGTGACGGGCTTTCCAAAATTGTCGAATTACTTCCTGAAGACCGAACATTTGACAACACATTCCTTGCATTTGATGGAGTCATGACAGACTATTCCGATGCTCTTTCTCCCCTCATTTTGATGGGGAATGTGTATCCGGATGCAGTGGTTGCCGCAGAAGGAATGTCCTGTGAAGAGTCAGCATCCTGCTTCAATACCGCTGTGTATACCCGCCGTGATTTGTATGATGTTCTGAGGGAACAGATGCCGCGAACACCAGAGGAGTCGCGGCTTTATGAGGTGACCATCCGGGATTTTGAAAAGAACGGGCTGAAGCTTTCAGAAGAACGCCTTACCACTGTAAGAGAGATGAAAACAGCATTGAGCGGACTTGAAACCCAATATTCCGCTAATCTGAATAATGATACCACCACGCTTTCGTATACGCCTGATGAACTAAAGGGAATACCTGCATCAATACTCGCTACATTTCAACAGAATTCAGGTGGTACCTTTCGGGTAACCCTGAAGTATCCCGACTATCATGCGGTGATGACCTATGCCGCACATGACGAAACCCGTATGAGGATGTATGTGGCCTACAACAATCGACAGGCGGATACAAACACTCCTCTTCTTGAAAAGGCCATCCTCTTGCGACAGAAGATTGCCCAAGAACTGGGATATGCCACATGGGCTGATTACCGAATAGACGGCCGGATGGCAGAGAGCACTACCAATGTAATGGACTTTCTCGCCGCAATGCAGGCACCTTTAAAGGAAAAACATCGTGAAGAGATGTTAGCACTGCTTGCCATAAAAAAGCAGATGAATCCAACGGCTACCATGGTTAACCCCTGGGATGTTGCCTTTTTGCAGGATATACAAAAGAAGGAACTGTATGATTACGATGAAGAGGAAGTCAGGGAATATTTCCCCGTTGATACGGTTCTTTCCGGCCTTTTTTCCACATACTCCCATCTTTTTGGTGTTCGGTTCTGTGAGATAACGGACGCCCCGGTATGGCATCCCGATGTCCGACTTTTTGCACTATGCGACCCTGCCTGCGATGAAAATATTGGGTACCTGTATCTGGATCTCTATCCACGGGAGGGAAAATACGGACATTTCTGTGCCTCTGAGGCGATAAGCGGACGGATAAAGAACGGCGGTTACTCGGCTCCGGTGATGGCGATCATTGGCAATTTCACCAAACCGGGAGATGAAAGGCCGTCACTTTTGACCATAGACGAGATCGAGACCCTCTTCCATGAGATGGGGCATGCGATGCACTATCTCTTGACACGGGCACCGTATGGCACCCTATCCGGGTATAATGTGGAGTGGGATTTTGTCGAAACGCCGTCCCAGACACTGGAAGAATGGGTATGGGACCCTGAGGTGCTGGAATCAATATCCGGCCATTACACCGATTCGTCTCAAAAAATCCCGTCTGGCCTTCGTGACCGTATCATTGCATCCCGCAGTGCCGGAGTGGGAAATCTTTACAGCCGTCTGCTGCTCAATTCCCTTGAGGATATGCGGTTTCACATTGCAAGTGGTCTGGTGGATGTAACCGAGGTCTGGTATCAGACCCATGAAGAGATTACCGGCATGCGACCGCCTGAGGGAACACATCAGCCTGCATCGTTTGGCCATCTGATGGGCGGATACGATGCCGGATATTATGGATATCTCTGGTCCAAGGTCTATGCTCTCACTATTGTGAATGTATTCAAAGAGAAAGGAATGACGAACCAGACGCTTGGCATGAAATTCCGGGATGAGATTCTTTCACGGGGAAATATGGAGGATGGTATGGTGCTTTTAAAGAAGTTTCTTGGGAGAGAACCGGGGACGGAAGCGTTGTATGAGTATCTTGGGATACCTGTATCCTCAGATGAATCCCTGTAGATATGTTCCGGATATAGGGTGACATCGGATTTAAAAAATCCATAAATTTAATCTTAAAAATGATTTTCCTTGCTCCTCCGGCAGTAAACCGGATGAGACTTTTTTCAGTTCTTAAAACTATGAATCGGTGCCGGGATCCTGCCGCCGCGGTTAATAAATGCCTCGCAGCTAAAGGTATTGACCCGCTGAATGGGGGCATGACCAAGCAGTCCGCCGAACTCTACGGTGTCGCCGACATCTTTTCCGATAACGGGGATCAGACGGACCGCAGTTGTCTTCTGGTTGATCATACCGATGGCCGCCTCATCAGCGATAATGCCGGATATGGTGGCCGCAGATGTGGTTCCGGGAATGGCGATCATATCAAGACCGACCGAGCACACGCAGGTCATCGCCTCTAATTTCTCAATCGTGAGAGCCCCGCGGTTCACCGCATCGATCATGCCCTGATCCTCACTGACCGGAAGGAAGGCGCCACTGAGTCCGCCGACAAACGAACTTGCCATGACCCCTCCCTTCTTCACCTGATCATTTAAGAGAGCCAAAGCCGCGGTTGAGCCCGGAGCACCCACCGATTCCAGACCCATCTCTTCTAAGATCTCTGCCACACTGTCGCCCACCGACGGCGTCGGTGCAAGCGAGAGGTCAACAATCCCAAACGGCACTCCCAGCCGTTCTGAGGCCTCTTTTGCAACCAGTTGTCCGGCCCGCGTAACCTTGAATGCCGTCTTTTTTACGGTTTCACAGAGCACTTCAAAGT
>JAAYIO010000211.1 GCA_012523385.1 Methanomicrobiales archaeon | reverse complement strand
CCATCCTGGAGTGCAGTAAAGAAGAGCGGGACATTGATCTGGTCTGAGTAAAGATTGCCGTCCTTATCCTTGTAATTCGTAATAAGCGCTATTTCTTTTGTGCCCGTTTCAACTGAGAATGTCGCTTCAAAGCCTGAAAAGTCGTCTGGTTCAAGGGCACCGATCACGTAGGAGCGGTATGGGTCTACCGGAGTCGCCAAAGCACCGGTGGTGACCACGACAGACTTCGCGTCTGCCAGACCGGCATTAGTGATGTCACCGGTAATAATATAGTGATCTCCCTCACGTGCGACCAGAATATTGTTGAAAACCGTTTCAGCTTGTTTCCGGTCGATACCAAACGTGACCGGCACTGCTGCAGAGACCTCATGAGTGTTCATCCCGTTGCGATAATGGATGATAAATTCCATAGGAGTTTCGGCGTAAGGAGTAACAGAGAATGTCGCATCAGCCGCTTCATCAGGCTTAAGGGCTCCAATAAAGTGCGATGACTCTGTTGTTTCGAATCCATTTGCCGCTGGAGTGATCACGACTCCGTTCACTGCGTTCTCCCGCGGGTTTCCGACCATAATGGTGACCGACTCCTTTTTTCCGGAGGTAAAAGCATCCGGACGGCCGGTGACAGAAACAGAGAGACCGGTGCTCTCCACTTTGACGGGCACCCGGTAACGCAGACTGGAGGCATCCCTCAGATCAAGATAGAAGAGTGGATAATAGATACCGTCTGCGGTGGTTGCTCGTATCGTAAACGTAAACTGAAGGCTGTTTCCCGGCCCGATGGATCCAACAGATCCATAGTTCTCATCTCCGAAGACAGCAAGTTCACTGGAGGTGAGTTTGGCCCGTGATATTGCAACCGGCGTTGTGCCGGTGTTTGTCACTGTGATCTTGACCGTCCCGCTGTCACCATACATAAACACGCCGGGGTCAATGGACACGTCGGTGACGCCCAGCTGACCTTCAATGATTGTTGCAGCATCCGCTGCTGCTGCCGGGGCTATACAGAGTCCCAGCAGAATGCAAAATACAAATAGTATATGTTGATTTTTCAAGTAAATCACCCAATCTGAGAAAATAACGTAATAAGACAATATATGAGAACCGGAATGCCAACGGTGATCAAAGCGTCTTTTGTGGAAAGCCCCCTTGCTTCCTGCATCCCGAATACCCAGATATTTGCACTCCAGATAACAAAAACAAGAGGGATGATGCCTGCCATCACCATCGAAGGGGATGACATGAGTTCAGTTAAAACAACATTGATCTGCATCGGGTCGGATACCGGAGAGACAGTTATGCCCGAGAGATAGAAATAAACAATAATCGAGGAGATTATGGTCCCAAATACCATCGGCAGACTGCCATAACCGGCTACCGCAAGGGTGCGCTGGAAATCCCCTTTTCCGCCCCGGAGTGCCGATACACCGTGGAAGACAGCGGCAACAATGAACCAGATAAGCAGATCCCCGATAAATGCCACAACTACTCCAATGCCAAGAAGAAACGTCCCCATACTTGCTATCTCTGATGGCATCATAGCCATCGTCAACGAAGATACATAGACGGCAGACACCGCACCCACAATTCCGTAAAGCAGAACAATTGCAATAGGCATCTTCAGGCCCGGTTTATCCCCCTCAAGGCGGCCGGAAAAGAAAACCGCCGGACGGAACAAAAGATCGGCAATATTCATCATAATACCCACTAATACTCTCCTCGGACTAATATATTCATAGGATGGTACATGGTCATGAAACAGAGAAATATCGCAGTGATTGCAGGGATCGGGATATGCATACTCGTCATTCTTGCCCTCTTTAATCCATTTATTCTGGTGCTCGCCGCAGGTTTCCTCACCGGTGCTGTCATCCTATATGGAATACTTTCAGGAGCACCCACGCAATATGAGGATGAGGAACCGGAGATGACAGAAGACGAGATCCTTTTTGTGTATGATGACTGAACGCCGGTAGTGCTCATTCGTCCTCCTCTTCAAAGATAAAAAGTTCATCGATGGATGTCTCCAGAGCACGGGCCACCTGCCATGCAAGCCGAAGGGAGGGATTATACTTCCCCTTCTCGAGAAAGACAATCGTTTCACGCCGGACGCCGACAGCTTCGGCAAGTTCTGCCTGAGTCATGTTTACCCGTGCACGAAACTCCTTCATGTGTGTCTGCATACGCACATCCTTTCTGGAATCGTCAATAAACGTCCCCCTTCCGATTGTAATACCACTGGAAGAAGAGTGCAGATCCTATCATCAGAACCATCAGGCAAACGAGAATCGTGGACACCTGTTGTTCAAAAAGACCCAGCATATCCAGGAAGTAGAAAAGAAAAACGGTCATAAAAGTGACATACCAAGATAAGGATGTCCCATAACGGCCTATTTTCAGCGAGCGTTCGTCAATGATTCCCTTATCCTCTGAACGGGTAAGCGAAATGCCACCAATGAATGCCATAATAAAACCACCAGTGATAAGAGAAACTCCACCCTCAGGGATAGCTCCTGAGAGGGTCACAATAAGACCTATCCCCACCATTATGACACCCAGCACCGCTATCACCTTGAAATACCAGTGATTTGTATGGACTTTTGCCACCGT
>JAAYIO010000210.1 GCA_012523385.1 Methanomicrobiales archaeon | reverse complement strand
CTGGCAACCGATTTTTCTCCTGCTTCTGCACGGGCAGCAGACTACGTCATTCGTCTCAAAGATGCCGGATGCCGGAAAGTCGTGCTTCTGCACGTTTCAAATGTCCCAAAAAAACATTACCTCATCACCGAACCGCCCGGACTGGATGCCGATTCAGCCAAACTCTATGGAGATTCGCTGTATGACCGCTCTCAACGGGAAAGAGAGCAGTTGATGGCAGAAACGGTATACCGTTTCCAGGAGGCAGGTCTTGAGGTAGAGCCGGTGATCCTCAGCGGCAATCCCACAGACGAAATTGTACGGATTGCAGATAGCCGCGAGGTATCGCTCATTGTCGTGGGTGCTCACGGCAGAACAGGCCTCTCACGTGCATTTCTGGGATCAGTCTCTGCCGAAGTAATCCGTTTGGCCCACCAGCCGGTGCTTGTGGTGCGGGGTTCTGAATCAAAGTGAGAGGGTGTTTCCTTTCTCGCAAATTCAGACTGAATTTCCTTTTTTATCCTTTTATTATAAGATCATCGTCCGTCACACTCACCCGTTTTTCTTTCAATACCCATCCTGCACCGCTGTTCACCATCCCCAATTCTTTTTTGGACCGTATGCGAAATGAGAGAAATAAATTCAAAATTAACGACCTAATGGGCTAAAAACATGAGAAACAGACCCCGTAAAAAATGATTCGGCACGATGTTGGTAATGTACACGGGTAGACTAAGGAAACCTCACCAAACAGAGGTAAAAAAAGTATCACTCTCTCAGATTCAGAAACGGGCGGGCGATGAGAACGGAGCCGCCCATCTAAAGGCATGCCATACCTCAATAGCAATATTATATCCTATTCTTTTTTTATATGGAGAACCCTAATCTGTATGGAATCAAAAACCCGTCTGGTTGTGTGTCTAAAACCATAAAGGGAGATTTGGAAAAACCATGGATTTACTCATCTATCTGGCACCAGTATGTGCCCTGATTGCTCTCCTCTTTGCGGGATTGGCCTATAGAAAGGTTCAATCCGCAGACGAGGGCAATGAGCTCATCAAGAAGCTCACATCCGTGATACACAAAAGTGCGATGGTGTATTTAAACACCCAGTACAAGTATATCGCAGTCTTTGTGATAGTATTCGCGATCATCCTGACAATACTCATCAATCCGTTAACCGCGGTCTGCTTTGTCATTGGAGCGGCTCTCTCCGCAACAGCCGGCTACATCGGCATGATCACTGCAACTTCCGCAAACGGCCGGACAACGCATGCTGCTACCCGCGGCATTGTTGATGCATTCCGTGTCTCTTTTGCGTCCGGTACGGTCATGGGTATGGCCGTCGTCGGTCTCGGTCTCTTTGGTCTCTCGGTAGCATTTATCGGAGTTTCTACTCTGATGGAAGGCGCCGGTATCTATGAGATTGTTAATGTCGTTGCAGGATTCTCTCTTGGTGCAAGTTCGATTGCACGCTTCGCCCGTGTCGGCGGCGGTATCTTTACGAAGGCCGCAGACGTCGGTGCAGACCTCGTCGGTAAGGTCGAGGCAGGTATCCCTGAAGACGACCCCCGAAACCCCGCGACCATTGCAGACAATGTCGGTGACAATGTCGGTGACATCGCCGGTATGGGCGCTGACCTCTATGAGTCATATGTTGGGTCAATCATTGCTACCATGCTCCTCGGTGCAGCTGCCATTCTTGCAATCAGCAAGGGTAATGACATCAGCCTTATTCTCGGCATTGATTCCATTGCAGCTCTCAGTGGCATGCCGGAGTACAACCTCATTCTTCTCCCGATGATCATCTCAGCAGTCGGTATAATCTGCGCTATCATCGGTTCGTTCTTTGTCAGAACAAAAAAGACCGAGTCCTCTGCAATTCACCTGGCATTCAACATGGGTCTTGTGGCAGCACTCATTCTTGTGGTCGTTACCACCTATTTCATCGCCACCATGCTTCTCGGAAGCTATGGATTCGGGGTATTTGTTGCGTGTGTCGCAGGTCTTGTCGCAGGATTCCTGATTGGTCAGGTCACTGAGTATTACACCTCCTACGAACGCAAACCCACCAAGACGATTGCAAACTCCTGTAAGACAGGTGCAGCAACCAACATCATCACCGGGTTTTCAAAGGGTATGGAGTCCACACTCTTCCCGACCCTCATTATCGCAATTGCCATCTACATCTCGTACACCTTTGCAGGCCTCTACGGCATAGCGATTTCAGCAGTCGGTATGCTTGCAACCCTCGGGCTCTCCCTTGCAGTCGATGCTTACGGACCTGTCGCAGATAATGCAGGCGGTATCGCAGAGATGACCCACCAGCCTGAGTCTGTCCGTAAAATCACCGATACCCTCGATGCAGTCGGAAACACCACGGCAGCTATCGGCAAAGGATTTGCAATTGGTTCAGCGGCACTCACGGCACTCGCACTCTTTGCTTCTTACGGCATTGCTGTGGGCCTCGAGTCAATCGATGTCATGCAGCCTCCGGTCTTTATCGGTCTTCTTATCGGTGCAATGCTTCCGTTCCTCTTCTCATCCATGACAATGATGGCAGTCGGACGTGCAGCATATGCGATTGTGATTGAAGTCCGCCGCCAGTTCAAGGAGATTGCAGGCATTATGGAAGGTACTACAGAACCTGACTATGCAGCATGCATCTCTATCTCAACCGCATCAGCTCTGCGTGAGATGGTCCTTCCGGGTGTCATCGCTATTGTAGCACCAATTCTCGTCGGTCTTGTTCTCGGTAAGGCAGCCCTCGGCGGTCTCCTTGTCGGTTCACTCGGTGCAGGATTCATGCTTGCAATCACCATGGCAAACGCCGGTGGGGCATGGGACAATGCAAAGAAGTACATTGAGATGGGAAACCTCGGTGGCAAAGGTTCAGGTGCACACAAGGCAGCTGTAACCGGTGACACCGTCGGCGACCCGTTCAAGGACACCTCCGGCCCATCCATCAACATTCTTCTGAAATTGATGAGCATCGTCGCAGTGGTCTTTGCACCGCTCTTCCTTCTTTAAATTTATTCTTTTTTTCCTTTGTTACGCCCTGCGCTCAGGCGTTTTTCTTTGCTGTGATAGTTTGGTTTTCTTGACATCTTTTGTGTAATACGATTTTTTTCCTGAACATCTGGCCAGTCTCAGATGCAGCAGATAGACAAATTTTTGAGAGCTTTTTACGGATATCCTTGGATTCCATCGGGTTCCATTAGGGCCGAAGTTTTTGTTCGGGTGCGGGTTTCATCGGATTCCATTACGGGCCGGAGGTTTTGGTTCGGGTACGGGTTCCATCGGATTCCTGAACCCCATCATTGCATATTTGTGATGGTCTGGTCAACACTTGACGACTCAGATTTTAAAAAAGGCAATGAGAAAAAATGGAGTATTCTAAGCGGAAATCTGTTCAAAATATAAGAAAGAGGTTGAAGAGATTTCTTTCTCATCTCCTCGAATGGTGCCTGAACTGTACCCCTGTTAAAATAAATCCTTTATCCCACATCCTACCGGAGGAGAAAGGGAAATAAGGAGGAAAGCAACCCCTCCCAATATGAGGGCAAGGGAACAGATGGAAATATCCTGAAATCCCGTATAAACCAGAAAATCAGGAAGGATATTCATTCTAAAAGAGGAAAAGGGATTGGAAAAACTCATCTGTGCCGTTAAAAGGAGAATTCCTGCTGCGGTGAGTATGAATCCAGTCATGCCTGCAACGACGCAAAAAATCGTATTTTTTCCGGTCCGCCATGCGTATAGTATACAGATGACAAGAACGATACCAAGTGCTATGAGAAGCAGTTCTGAGGACGAGGAGAGTTCAAGGGAAAATAAATCACCAAAATAAAATTGTGAATATCTCGGACGGAACCAACCCATAAACGGCCAGTACCAGCTGCTTGGAATGGTCCACATCGCATCCGCGAGCTGATGAGAGAGCATGCCCGCCGCGATAAAAAGAAGACCGGGATGACGCCACTTCATCCAAATAACAGACCCGAGGAGGGCCACGAGGGCGAAGACGGTCAGGCTGTGGAAGAAGATACGACCATTTCCAAGACTTGCCAGAATGATATATCCGACCGGTTTGTCAATGATATCGGGGAGCAGGCTGCCGATGGCAGAGTAGATGAGAGCACGGCAGTCTTTAGTGATGTACAAAAGAAAGATGCCAACAGTAATGCCGATTAAGAGATGAACTGCCGGAAGCATTATCGATTTATCCTATATTCCGATATCATATTTGTCTAAACCTTCTCTAAATTTTCTGAATTTACAGCCGTTTGATTTTTTCCATTCTAAAATTACACTCTATTATTGGGGAACAGATGGTAGTGTTTACTGTTTTTTCCTATCTCAAGATGCCTTGAAAGAATAGAAAACAATGCCCGGCAAATCAAAGAGGCTCTCGCACGGGATGGTTCAGAAGTTGGGATAGTATCAGGATGTGATAAAAAATTCTGACCTCTGGCATGGGGCATAATATCTATTCTGCAAGGATATGGCATATGCAGGTCTTGCCTTTCTTGCCTGCACTGCCTTCTGGACAAAACCCTCATAACCGATTTCCTGCGGCATTTTCCAGTTCTGTGT
>JAAYIO010000209.1 GCA_012523385.1 Methanomicrobiales archaeon | reverse complement strand
GTACAGCAGTATGCAAAGGATGAATTTGGCCTGTATGAAGCGATGGGCAAGGTTCTTGAGTTCCTTCTCGTAGAAGAGCAGGACTGCGGAACCTGATCCGCGTTGGACAGCAGTTCATCCGCTACCATCCTTTTTTGCCTGTGACTAATGCAGGGATAAATGTATGGAACTATTCGGTTTTACCGTGAAATCAGCGTTTTTATGTCCTGTAATCCCTGAAATGGGATATGTATATGGCGAGCGTTCTCCCCGGTGTCAAATGTTCCGGCTTCTTGTGTAATCCGCAGTGAAAACGAGAGATTATATCAATAAAAATGTGTTTTGAATGATTGATCTGTGAATCAGGCATTTTCATGGAGTATATGCTCGTTCACTTCTCAAAAAAATGATATGTCGTGATGCATTCTGGCGCCCCCATTAAAAAGTCTCGATATTGTCTGTTGGATCACTTTTTGGGATCAAACATCGGGAATATGGGTTTGAGCAGGTCTTCCTCTCCTCTGCTCAGTGCAGAGATGGTGCTCTCGTGGCTGAATTCATGGCCTCCGGCATCTTTCCACGTGATGTATACCTTTCCCTCAGGGATCATGTGTTCGGCGGAGTGGGTGCGCTCTTCGTCTGCCGGAATCTCTGCGATATCATACTCAATATCAAGCGGTACAACCGCGACATGAATCTCTGTGGCGGGGATGTTCCCTGAGTTTCTGATGATGATCTTCTTTGCATCCGGGCCCAGCCTTGCTGTCAGTTCCGGGATATTGCTGGCCGTTCTTCCATGCTTGGTCATGATGACTGTCATAATGATCATCAGCATGATCATAACGACGATGCTTGCCACAAACTGGCGGATAATTGACAGATATGCAAAGGCGGCAATACCTGCGATGATGACTGGCGCGACCCATCGGGTGTCCATACAGGGTATTATCGGCCACTCCTTATTAAAAAAATGAAATCCGAATGATGATTATTCAAAAAAAATTCAAAAGTAGTGGGCCCGGTGCGATTCGAACGCGCGACCTCCCGGTTATCAGCCGTGTAGCACATTTGATTTAATAAATACCAAAAAAATCAAAGAGAAAAGTCAATGTCCACTTTGTTTATTATGTGTTCGATTTAAACTTGTAGTAATACCCGTTAGGGTAATATGCCGTCAAAGTACCGTCGTCTTCATAAAATTTTCCACCTGGATGCTTTGATTGCCAATCCAGATTCAACCAATAATGAGGGTTTTTGTCTTTATCATACTGGATATGGTATGCGATAGATTTGCAGTGATATCGTTTACAGATTGTTTTTGCAATGGAATCAAAGTCTTTCTTGTTATCGGTCACATAAACTTCGGGGTATGCATGGCCGCCCCCATTGGCGCCTTGTGCAAGAATAACCCTCGTTGATCCTCCCACTGCTTCGACAAGAGACGAAATCAGTATGGCAAAGTCATCACAATCCCCTTTCAATCCTATGTTGATTGTGGTACTCGCCGGTGAAAAATATTCGCTTCCTCTTGGATCAGAAACATAAGTCCATTTATTATAGCATTTATCCCATATGTCACAAACCTGAGCGATGTTTCTTGTCCCTCCGTGTGATGTCTCTATCAATGAAAGGGCGTAATTCCTTGTTATTGGATTTTCAGGGTCTACTGAGTTTTTTATTTCCTGAGATATCTTTTTTTCACGGGAAGTTGTTTGAGGATTTGTTTGAGGATTTGTTTGAGGATTTGTTTGAGGATTTGTTTGAGGATTTGTTTGAGGATTTGTTTGAGGATTTGTTTGAGGATTTGTTTGAATATTTGGTTGTACCAGGTTTCCCGCAGGCACTTCAACACCGCTTTCGGATGTTGTAGCAAAATCTCCCGAAGTTGCAATCATATACCCGTGATAGAACGTAAATGAAAGGACAAGGATTATTGCCAGTTTGGCCACCGTTAAACAAAATCCTCCAATGGCTCCATTTGAAGATGGAGATTGGTAGTTTTCGTGCTTATCAAAAGGCAAATAATCTCCATCATATTCGATATATTCCTGACCGCTGATAACTACGTGGTGAGAATTTTTAAAGATGTATTCTTCTCCGTCTATGGTGATGCCTTCCTTGCGGACGTAAAATTCATTCTCGATATCCCGCGTGTCGAATGGAAAATCATCCCGGTCATATGATAAATACTCTCCATTGTATTCGATATACTCCTGGTCGTTGGTGATTAAGTGGTGGACACTATTGAGGGTAATATCTCTCCCATTTATGGTGATCGGTTCATTATGGACGTAAAACTCGTTTTCGATATGGATACCATCTTCATCTTCATATTCATCTTCATCAATAGCAGTATGTTCTAGGTCGTCAAGATATGCGTTATATTCGCCTCTTGTTTTTGGATCTGAAAGCGTTTCATATGCCTGTTGGATCTTTTCATAATTTTCACGGGCACGGGGGTGTGAGGATACATCGGGATGAAACGTTTTTGCAAGACTTCTGTATGCTTTCTTAACCTCTGAGAGACTTGCATTGCGATCCAATCCCAGTGTTTCATAGTGGCGATATTTATCCTCCATTATAACCCTCCTTTTCCTCTCTGAGTGCCAATATGTGGTTAATCAATATCTTACTTCTTATTTGAACGCATAACCCGAATTATTTGATGAAAAGAGTCAGAGATTATCATCCCGATACCTAGGCGGTGGTGTTTTGTTTACATGCTATACTTTTTTGACACTTTGGGTTTAACTCTCCTATCGGGTGGTCGTTGTTATCACACGTTCTGGTGGGAGTGTAGCTCGGCATAGTCAACGAGGCAATCAAAAACTTGTCATTTTGTTGGTGAATTATCTGCATAGTGGGTACACATGTGCTGGATGTTGGGCATGCGCCTTTCTCTCTCGGATGCCCTCTCCTCGGCGGACTGATTCATCACCACATTTTTTTATCCCTCTCTCACGATGAGATTTTAGTGGGACTTGGGGCTGTATAGGCAAATTCATGGCTGTGCAGGCATTAGAACAAAAGAAATGAGAAAAGGATGTCATAAAAAAATTACAAACGAAAGAGGAAGAAGAAGACTTTCACGTTTTCTGATGAAATGGGCAAATAACCACATAAATCTTTACGAATGAATCATGGGCAATTGAACCGCTTATTATGAGTTCTGAAATTTAATTGAACCAATTATATTAATGGTTTCTCAAAAAGGGAATGGGCCCGGTGCGATTCGAACGCGCGACCTCCCGGTTATCAGCCGGGTGCACCACCAGCTATGCTACGGGCCCTGTAATAGAATTACCTAATTAGATGGGTTTTCGGGGTAATTAACAGTTTTGTTTTTGATCCTCTGTTCTGTTATTCTCGGTTTCATGTGGTCTTACGTGACTGGCGACGCAAAGGATCAGAATAGTATAAAGCCTTTTTTCCTCATACCTTCTGTCAGGTATGAATACTCAATATATGCTGGGGAATGAGGTGATCGCTCATGCGTGCCTTGAGGCAGAGATTGACTTTGCAAGCGGGTACCCGGGGACTCCTTCATCAGAAGTGATTGATTACCTCCGGCACCAGAAAGACCGCGATTTCTATGTTGAATGGTCCGTTAATGAGAAGGTTGCCTTTGAAAATGCTCTTGCCGCGGCATGGACCGGTATCCGATCTCTCGTGACTATGAAGCATGTCGGACTCAATGTAGCCGCGGACCCGCTCTTGACAAGTGCTTACACGGGCGTTACCGGAGGGTTTGTGATCCTTTCTGCCGATGATCCGTATGCCCACAGTTCACAGAATGAGCAGGACAGCAGGCGCTATGCTCTCTTTGCAAAGATTCCCTGTCTGGACCCTGCAACGGTCCGCGAAGCGCATTCAATGATGAAGGCGGCGTTTGACATCTCCGAGAAGGTAGGACTTCCTGTCCTTTTCCGGCCGACAACGCGCATCTGCCACTCAAAAAGTGACGCTGAAATGGGTGAGCCTGGCACGGGACACCGCACGGGGCTGTTTGTCCGTAATCCTCAACAGTATGTAGTCATCCCGAAACATACGCGCGTGCTCCACAAAATACTCAATGAAAAACAGGCGGGCCTTGCAGAGATGCTGGTTGAGGGAGGGTTCAACACGGCAGAGGTGCGTGGAAAGACTGCCATCATCAGCGGCGGTGTTGCTGCGTCATATGTAGAAGAACTGATCTCTGAGGGGGTCTCGTTTGCAAAAATAGGGGCCTACCCGATTGACGCCACATGGCTCAGTGCGTTTGTAAATCAGCATGACACCGTCCTTGTCATCGAAGAGCTCTCACCCGTTATTGAAGAGGCGGTTCGTATGGCAGCGACTACAACGGTTGTACATGGAAAGATGGATGGTCATCTGCCAATGGAGGGCGAACTCTCCCCCGCAGCGGTGGCAGAAGCGATGCTCTCGGCAGGGTTCACGCCGACAAAGACGTATCCCGTGGTAAAACCTGAGACCGGTATCCCGGCCCGCCCACCGCTCCTGTGCGCCGGATGTGGCCACCGTTCTGTCTTCTACGCGATGAAGAAGGTGTTTAAAGATGGCATCTTCCCAAGTGACATCGGCTGTTATACCCTCGGTATCCAGCTTGGCACGGTGGATACCACCATCTGTATGGGTGCATCTATTACGGTAGGAAGCGGCATCGCACAGTCCGGCGAGACGCGGCCTGTTGTCTGCACTATCGGTGACTCGACCTTTTTGCACACCGGTATTCAGGGTCTTTTGAATGCGGTCTACAATGGTGCTGCTATGACGGTGGTCATTCTCGATAACCGCATCACCGCAATGACCGGTCATCAGCCTAATCCGAATACGGGAGTGACTGGCATGGGTGTTGCCTCTCCCCCGGTCTCCCTTGAGGCCATCTGTAGGTCATGTGGCGTGTCATGGGTTGAGACGGTCAGTTCCTATGATCTC
>JAAYIO010000208.1 GCA_012523385.1 Methanomicrobiales archaeon | reverse complement strand
TGGCACAGATGTCGTCATTCGTGGTTGCATGCATCACCACCACCACCTCGCCAAGGTCTGATGTGGCAGCAGCAGCGCTTGCAAGGGTGTTCATGACATTGTCACTCGAAGGCCGGTCCGCAGACCGTTGGGAGCCGACAAAGACAACAGGCACCGGAGTGTCTAACATAAAGGAGACCGCGGCGGCGGAGTGGGACATCGTATCCGTTCCATGGGTCACGATGATACCCTCGGCACCGTTTTTAATCTCACTATAGATGCTCTGTGCAAGCGTCTGCCAGATGGCAGGGGTCATATTTTCCGAGAGAATGTTTGCAAGCATTGCTGAGCGGAACCGTGCGATATCTCCAAGACCGGGTATCGCCCGCATGATGTCTTCTGCGGTAAACTGGCTCGTTACAGCGCCGGTGCGGTGATCCACACAGCTTGCAATCGTGCCACCGGTAGAGATGATGGAAAGCTCAGGAAGCGAGGGGTTCTGTTTAATAACCGTCACTTCCCCTGCCTTCACCACTTCTGGCGGCGCAACCACGGTCAGACAGGCCGGGTCTACCCCGATATTGTATCCGCTCTTCAGTTTAATGACCGCCATACCATCGCGCTCCGTGATATATCGTGCTTCAAGGTCTGCTCCTGCATACCGGCAGATCACCTCTGTTCCTGATGCCATCATGATTCGTCAACCAGTTTCCGTGCGTCTTTGATCATTGTATCTTCTGCATTCTGTAGGCGTTTTTGTTCCGACTGAACCCATATCACATCCTCTTCAAGGGCGAGGGTTCGCATCGACAACGCTTTTTTCACTGTCTCAGGTGCCGGCCCACCGGGTGCACTGCGCATCCGCACACTCACATCCACGTCAAGTGCTTCAAGGATTCGTTCCCCGGTGAGACCGCGTTCGATAAGAGAGATATCTGAGAGTTCACGGGCCGCGGCTTCAAGGACAGAAAGCGTAATCTCGCCACTTCGGATTGCACGCCCGATAATATTGTGGGCCGCCCGGAATGGCAGACCGTATTCCCGCACCAAGACATCGGCAAGTTCGGTTGCGGTTGAAAAGCCCCGCCCTGCCTCTTCCCGCATCCTGTCCGGATGGAAGGTGGCAGTGCTGATGATACCCGTTGCAATACTAATGCAGGCACCCGACTCTGACACCGCCCGCCAGAGCGAGGGGGTGACATCCTGCAGGTCGCGGTTATAGCTCATCGGAAGACCCTTTACCGCCGTAAACGCGGCAATAAACGCGCCTGCCACCGCACCGCTTTTGCCCCGCATGATCTCTGCGGTGTCGGGATTTTTCTTCTGCGGCATGATGGAGCTCGTTGAGCAGTATGCATCATCGAGCGTCACAAATCTGACAAACGAGGTGCTCCAGAGCACAATCTCCTCGGCGAGCCGCGAGAGAGTAGACATGAGAATCGTGCAGGCGGAAGCGGTCTCAATCACAAAGTCACGCGCAGAGACTGCATCCATGGTATTGAGCATGAGGTCAGGGAACCCAAGAAGTTCGGCAGTCATCTCACGGTCAATCGGGTAGCCTGTCGAGGCAAACGCCGCCGCACCCAGAGGAGAGCGGTTCACGCGAATATAGGCATCTGTCAAACGCTCAAAGTCGCGGGAAAGCGCCTGTTCGTAGGCAAGGAGATAGTGCCCAAGCGTGGTGGGCTGGGCATGCTGAAGATGCGTGAATCCCGGCATCACGGTCTCGGTATGATTGCCCGCCTGCTCTAAGAGCGCCGCCCTGAGAGCCGCAAGCTTTGTTAAATGGGTAAGAAGTTCACTCCTGAGCCGGATACGGATGCAGGTCGCCACCTCATCATTGCGGGAACGTCCCATGTGCAGACGACCGCCCTTATCCATGCCGGATTTGGCAATAAGACACGCTTCAATCCCGGCGTGCACATCCTCATACTCATCGTCAAAGACCGTCTCCGGCACACCGTGTTCATACATCTCAAGCAGTGCAACCATAACCGCTGATGACGCATCCCGTTCAATGATGCCCTGATGGTCCAGCATCAGCAGATGCGCAATATCCACCCGGACATCTGCATCAGCAATCCACCGGTCTGCTTCAATTGACGAAAGGAAGGCAGCCACGTCCGCGGGCCGTCCACCCGTTAGCCGCCCCCTCCTCACCGGATCGCTCGACATATTTCGTACACTCCTGCCTGTACCATTGGAAACGAAAAATGTTAAAGCAATGCATTTTTAGAGAAATGATGCGGGCGCCCTTCTCTTGCCCACAGACAATAAATGTCCAATTATCTATATGTACTGACATATACGGATAATTATTCCACCAGAATGGATAATATTAATATCCATGGGAAAAACACCTTATAGTAATCCATCAGGAGAGTATCATATGAAATCGAAAGGACTCTTTATTTTAGTTATCTGTGCCATCGCAGCAATGCTTTTGGTGGCCGGCTGTACAGACGACAAGCCCGCATCTGAAAAAGACACCATCGTCTTTGGCTACCAGCCCTCAACCCACCAGATATCATACATGGTGGCAATGGACAAGGGATGGTGGAAACAAGATCTTGCACCTTTTGGCATAACCAAGATTGAAGACCACAAATTCCCCACCGGCGCACCTGAGATGCAGGCCATGCTCTCTGGTGACATTGATGTCGCATATGTTGGTGCAGCACCCGTCATATCAGCACTTGCAACAGGCGGACTTGACGGTGCAAAGATCGTCGCTGCGGTGCAGGTAAACGGATCAGATCTTGTTATCCGGAATGAACACCCATACAACAGCCCTCAGGACTTAAAAGGGTTAAAAATCGCCACATTCCCACCGGGCACCATCCAGGACACCATCCTGCGTGACTGGCTCCAGTCAAACGGCGTTAACCCTCACAAAGACGTTGACATCCGCCCCATGGGCCCGGGTGACGCAACCGTTGCCATATCTGAAAAAGCAGTAGACGCCGTATTCCTGCCACACCCCGCTCCCTCCACCATCGTTGCAGAAGGACATGGATACATCGCGGTTCACTCGGGTGAGATGGCTCCAAACCATGCATGTTGTGTCCTTGTCGTCTCTGGTGACCTCATCAGGAACCACCCGGACATGGTAGTGCAGATAATAAAGACCCACATTAAGGGATCAGAATTTTCCACCGCAAACATCGATGAGGCATCACAGATCTACTACAACATGAACAAGGTAGAGATCGCTGTCATCAAAGACTCGTTTGCCACCTGGGACGGACGTTTGATAACAGACCCATCCATCATTATCCCATCGGTAGTAAGCTACACCAAGATTCAGGCAGACCTCGGCTACATCCCCCGCCCGATGACCGCTGATGAAATCTTTGACGTATCCTTCTACCAAAAGGCTACACAAGCCTAACCTTTTTTTCCCCTGCCTGCACAAATAGTAAGAACCAACGGGGATCACCCCGCACGCACCATGGAGAGCGTACCCATGCGTATACTGAAAAACAACACCTACCGGAATATCCTGATACCCCTTGCCACCGTTGCAGCGTTCATCATCATCTGGCAGATTATTGCCGTATACGTAGTCGGAAATATGTTTAAACTGCCGAGTTTTACGGATGTTTTTGCCGCATTCATGCGGGACATGTTCGGCGCGAGGGGCACGCTCCCTCAGGATATCGTGATCTCGCTGTATCACTTTGCACTTGGCATGGCAGCAGCACTCGCAATAGGCATTCCAACCGGCGTTGCCATGGGATGGTTCCGTGACATCGACATCGCACTCAACCCTATCGTTGAGGTCATCCGCCCTATCCCCCCACTCGCATGGATTCCGTTTGCCATCATCTGGTTCGGGCTCACCCATGCCGCGGCAGCATTCATCATCTTTGTCGGTGCGGTATTTCCCATCATCATCAACACCTACACGGGATTCCGAAATGTCCCCAAGGTCTTTATTGAGGCGGCAAAGGTGCTTGGGTGCACAAAGCCTGTCTGCCTCATCCGTAAGATTGGATTCCCTTCAGCTATCCCCAGCATGACCGCAGGCATCCGCGTGTCCATGGGTATCGGATGGATGTGTCTTGTCGGTGCAGAGATATTCGGTGCAGGCACCGGAAAGTTCGGGCTGGGAAAGAACCTCTGGACATACTACAACCTCCACCAGATGGACAGTGTAGTCGTCTACATGCTTGTTCTGGGTATCATCGGCATCAGTATTGACATCCTCTTCCGGCATTTTGTAGATAAACAGACCGTTAAGTGGCAGAACAGTAAGGATTGAGGAGACAATATGCCATTATTATCCATTCAGAAGGTAACCAAGAAGTTTCCGCGCGAAGACGGAAAACCAACCGTCGCACTCAGAGATGTCTACCTCGATATCGAGGAGAAGGAGTTCATCTGCATTGTCGGTTCCTCGGGGTGTGGCAAGACAACGCTTTTGCGAATAATCGCCGGTCTTGAGACCATCACCGAAGGCACGATTCTCTTAAACGGCGTGCCGGTTTCAGGGACCGATACCGACCGCGGCATGGTGTTTCAGGAGTACTCCCTCTTTCCGTGGAAGAGTGTCATCGACAACATCGCATTCGGTCTTGAGATGCGCGGCATCCCCAAGGCAGAACGACGCGAGATGGCAGAGAAATACCTCGAGATAATCCACCTCGAGCAGTTCAGGGACTCGTTCCCGCACGAACTCTCGGGAGGTATGCGTCAGCGGGTCGCTATTGCACGGGCCCTTGCAAACCAACCAAAGGTTCTTTTGATGGACGAACCCTTTGGCGCACTGGATGCACAGACCCGCAATATGATGCAGCGCGAACTCCTCGAGATATGGAAAGAGACGCAGAAGACCATCATCTTTGTGACACACAGCGTGGACGAAGCGGTCTTTCTTGCGGATAAAATCGTCATTCTGACCCCAAGGCCGGGTAAAATTGAGGAGGTCATTCCTATCACCCTCCCCCGCCTGCGTGATCGAACCGCACCAGAATTTGCGGAGGTACGCAAGTACATTCTGCAAAAGATGGAAGAGAGCGCCCAAACTCGGTAAGTATTATAAGGATACATTTCCAATTTTAACAGCGCATCTATTCATAGAGGAGTCTTAAGTCATGGTCCGAAAACCAGCAGTAATGTACAGATCTGTCACAAAGAGAGCTTACACACGCCGAAAATATATGGGCGGCGTGCCAGGAAGCAAAATTGTGGCGTTCGATATGGGCAACCTGAAAGTTGATTTCCCCGTTTCTATCTCACTTCAGGTCGATGAAAAATGTCAGATTCGCCATACCGCACTGGAAGCAGCGCGTATCAGCCTCAACAGAAAGTTGATCAAAGATATCGGCAGAATGAACTTCCACCTCAAACTACGCACATACCCTCACCACGTTCTTCGTGAGAATAAACAGGCAACCGGTGCAGGTGCAGACCGTGTTTCACAAGGGATGAGAATGGCATTCGGCAAGCCCGTTGGTACCGCAGCACGTGTTGAAGTCGATCAAAAGATCTTCACCTGCTACACCAGCGTTGCGAACGCCGAGAAGGTAAAGGATATCATGAAGCATGGCCTTTACAAGCTTCCGTCTCCCGGTAGAATCATCGTCGAAACAGAGGAATAATACCCGATATTCCCCCCATTGGGGGCATATACTTTTTTACCCTCATTACCCAACTCAAACCAACAAGAGTTGGAATGATATTCATGCCCGGATTACCTGATCAAAATAATCTACGCACTGCGGTGAGGCAGGCAACCGTACATGCGCTAAGAGTTGCCGAGATACATCTCCCGAATGATGTAAAAGACGCACTGGAACGGGCATATGCCGCTGAAGAGAATCCGGTTGCACGGCGGGAACTGGAAGCGATTCGCGAGAATATCAAGATGGCCGAGAGCCGCAATGTCCCTCTTTGTCAGGACACTGGCGTGCCGGTTGTCTACATCACCATCCCGCCAGATGTCCCGTTCACAGATGCTATTCGCGAAGGAGTAGAGGACGGCGTGCGGCAGGCAACCGCAGAGATTCCTCTCCGCCCGAACGTCGTCTCTCCGTGCACGCGGGAAAATACCAGAGATAACTGTGGCATGGGGATGCCTGCTGTACATATCACACCGGGAGAGACATTTACCCTCACCGTGCTCCCCAAAGGAGCAGGGTCAGAGAATGTCTCTGCCTTGCGGATGTTTTTGCCGTCAGAGACAAAGGCCATCACGCGGTTCATCACTGAGACCGTGCTCCGGGCCGGAGGGAAACCCTGCCCGCCGGTTATTCTTGGTATCG
>JAAYIO010000207.1 GCA_012523385.1 Methanomicrobiales archaeon | reverse complement strand
GAGAACGAGCGCCGGGTGCTCGTGATTGCTGATGCGCATTTCGGCGCAGAATCCGGCTTTTCCCGGAAGGGCGTGCATATTCCAAGCAACAGCAGTGCACGGCTCCAAAGGATTTGTGCATGTATTGATGAGAGCACGCCTGATTTATTGCTTTTTTTGGGTGATCTGAAACATTCTGTCCCCATGACAAGCCAGCAGGAGTATGCCGAACTTCCGGATATTTTAACAACCATTCGGGATAAGGTGCCGTTTCAGCTGATACCGGGGAATCACGACGGGGGCATTGAACGGTTTTTAGAGTGTGGCGAACTGTTGCCGAGGAACGGAGCGATCATTGATGGCACATGGTATGTGCACGGGCATATGCACCTGCCGCCTGAGTCGGCGGGACATCTGATTGTCTGCGGACACCACCATCCGGTGGTGAGTCTGTATGACGAGGTGGGATGTGCACTGCAGGCACAACCTGCCTATCTTTTAGCAGAGGTGAAAGAGGAGTGTGCCGGACTTTTCCCTCATACGGATGGACGGAGCACCCGTATTCTCTTTATCCCGTCCTTCTTTGAGTATGCAGGCGGGATTGATGTTCGCACCATTCATAAGAGCAGACTGAGCCCGGTGTCAAAGTGTTTTGATACCGAATCGGCCGAAGTATTCTTGGATGACGGGACATATATTGACCGTCTGGGAGCGTTGATGAAAGATGCCCGCACGTGATCTGTTATCTCCGATAATTCAGGAGACTCTGATTAAACGAGACTTTCAGGAGTTGTCTCTCACGCAGCAAAAGGCCATCCCGCCGATATGTGCAGGGCATCATCTCCTTTTGATTGCACCAACGGGGACAGGCAAGACCGAGAGTGCGATGCTTCCGGTCTTTGACCAGCTCCTCGAAATGACGGGCGGCGGGTTTAAGGCGATATATATCACGCCGCTTCGCTCGCTGAACCGCGATATTCTTTTTCGTCTGGAGTGGTGGTGCCATGAACTCGGGCTTTCTGTCGGCGTCCGCCACGGAGACACCTCGGCGT
Organism: Methanomicrobiales archaeon; assembly: GCA_012523385.1. Taxonomy (GTDB): domain Archaea; phylum Halobacteriota; class Methanomicrobia; order Methanomicrobiales; family Methanomicrobiaceae; genus Methanogenium. The sequence goes on along the minus strand of JAAYIO010000207.1, from coordinate 1,545 downwards.
ATGAACGGAGAAAACAGGCGCTAAATCCTCCGGATCTGTTGATCACGACACCGGAGACATTGCAGGCACTTTTTATGGGTAAACGCCTCCGCGAACATCTGCCTCAGGTGCGCTATGTCATCATCGATGAGATTCACGAACTCGCGGGAAGCAAACGCGGGGCTCAGTTGTCCATCGCTCTTGAGCGTCTCGCGGCATATGCCGGTGAGTTCCAGCGCATCGGGCTTTCGGCGACCGTGGGAAACCCGGAAGATGTTGCGTTGTTTCTGACGGGAAATGGCAGGGATCATGAGATTGTCAACATCCCTTCTGCACCGCATATGGAGGTCACGGTGCGGTTTGGCGGGGAAGACTTTGAATCGCAGGTTAAAGCGGTGGAAAAATGCATTGACCACGATACCTCGTCCCTCTTATTTGTCAATACGCGGTCGACTGCTGAAGCGCTTGGGCACCGGTTATATGAGCGGGGCGATGTCGAGGTGCACCACGGATCGCTCTCCAAGGAGATCCGTATCGATGCCGAGGAGCGGTTTAAACGCGGAGAGATTCGGTCGCTTATCTGCACCTCGTCTATGGAGTTAGGGATTGATATCGGGCACATCGAACGGGTTATCCAGTTTGGTTCCCCCCGTGAGGTCTCGCGTCTGTTGCAGCGGGTCGGGCGGGCAGGTCACCGTCTGGACACCATATCGCATGGCACCATCATTGCCACCGGATTTGATGATCTCTGTGAATCGCTCGTCATTACCCGCCGGGCAAAAGAGAATGCGTCTGAGGATGTCAGTATCATTCATGGTGCACTGGATGTGCTTGCGAACCAGATTGCTGCCATTCTCGTGGAGTATGGCGAGATCACTATCGAACGGGTGACAACCATCGTCGAACGGGCGTATGGGTTTTCAGACGCAGGTGCTGTCCCTCTTGTCTGTAAACAGATGGAGAAGCACCGGCTGATCTGGGTTGAGGATGGTGTTCTCAAGCGAACCGGGCGGTGTCGGACTTACCTTTACAGCAATCTCTCGATGATCGCGGATGAAAAGAAGGTGCAGATCTTTGATCTGGTCTCCCGCCGTACGGTGGGCACCCTTGATGAGTCCTTTGTCATCGGTTGGATCAATACCGGTGCGACCTTTATTGTAAAAGGTCAGCTCTGGGAGGTCGTGGATATCAATGAAGGCAAAATCATTGTTGAACCGGCCCATTCAATCAGCGGTGAACTGCCGTCATGGGAGGGGGAGCAGATACCAGTGCCGTTTGTGGTGGCACAGGAGACGGGGCGTCTTCGCCGGACGCGTTTGTTTGAGGAGTATCATGCCGGTGCTCTCTCTAAGGTCTATGCCCTGAATATTCTCACCACCATGGATGAGCGTGGTGCACCGGTGGCATCTGACAATCTGGTGACCATCGAACACTTCGATGAAGGCGTTGTGATGAACATCTGCGGGGGGCATAAAGCAAATGAGGCTCTTTCCCGCGTGCTCTCGATTCTTTTGACCGCCCGCTACGGGTCAAGTGTAGGGATTGAGGTGGGGGCCTACCGAATTC
>JAAYIO010000206.1 GCA_012523385.1 Methanomicrobiales archaeon | reverse complement strand
TCGTTGTAATGCCCTCCTCTGCTGCGGTAATGACGTCATCGCAGGTGAAGAGTGCATGAACGTAGCAGTGCCCACCTTCGGGTAAGGGGATGATCTCTTTCTCAGGCACTTGGGATGCGACATGGTCCGCCAGATTTGAATCCGGACCGAATAGGATGGTAGTCTCGGTAAGTGAACGCACCACATCAACTGCGTTTGCCGATGTGCAGACAATATCTGCCTCTGCCTTTGCTGCCGTGTCACTGTTAACGTAAAGGACGACTGCTGCCCCCGGGTGAGCAAGGCGTGCCTCCCGTACCATCTCAGGGGTGAGATAGTCTGCAAGCGGGCATCCTGCATCGGGTGCAGGGATGATGACCGCCTTTTTTGGGTTGAGCACCTTTGCGGTCTCTGCCATAAACCGAACTCCACAGAGAATGATCGTATTTTCTGTGACTTCCCGGGCTTTCATTGCGAGTTCCAGACTATCTCCGATGATATCTGCTGCATCCTGAATCTCCGGGGGTTGGTAGTTATGGGCAAGTATAATCGCATTATTTTCCTTTTTAAGGTGTTCAATGCGTCTTAACTGGTCAGTGTACATGGTTTTAGGTCCCTATCTGTATGGGGTTGTCGAGATTTCTTAGCAATGACAGAACGGAGAGGGCGGCAAGATAACTGGTTGCCGGGTTCTCAGGACTGGGGCGATTACTTACTTTGATAGTTATATCGCCGAATTCACCTTCGATAAACAGTTCATGGGTATTCCTGTCAGTGTTTGGATCTGCCCAAAGTTCAACTTCTGTTTCATGACCTGAGGCAAGTTCAATTGCCACAGCGACGTTGATATTCTTTGGATAGCGGCGAATACAGTCGCGTGCGGTTCCCTGAAAGAGGAGTGTGGGACTGTCCGTTTCAATACCCAGTGAATGGGGATTTTTGGTAGTCCGCAAAAGAATTTTACTGACCTCTGCAATCTGGCAAACCTTGAGGTTGTCAAGTCCGGCGATAGCACCACTGGGAATGTATATTTTTTTGCCAGTCTGTGTTGCACATGCCTTTAGACGGTTTCTGAACTGGTCGTCTGTTAGGGCTCCGACACTGAGAGTTACTAAGTCCTTGCCTGCGAGAAGGATTGCTTCTGCATGGGCCTCTACCGCGGCGACGGATGCGGCCTCGACAACAATATCCATGTCCTGTGCAAGGAATTCATCAAATGACTCATACGCCGGGGCGCCGCACACATCCTGCATGGCTACAGCTCTTGCGTAAACGGCGTCATAGAGGGCCGTAATAATAAATCCCTCACGTTTGTGTGCGATGATTTCGCCAATATTACCGCACCCCAGTAATCCAATCCTGTGCATCTGTACCCCAAAAATAGGTGTTGATTGTTTATCTTCTTTGCCGGAGGGGTGAGCGTGATAGATAATGGTTATGTTCTCTTTGCACTGCACAAATCATTATATCCGAGATATGTCTAATACTCCCACAATGTGTGGTGAATGCGTTTTGCCCGTTATGTCTTCCGGCACTGACGTAGTGCACTCCATATATCGTTTCTATCAGTTTTTTTGGCCCTCCTTCGAGGTGAACGCAACCTTTTACCGGTTTGCGTTTATTCTCTGAAGGTAGGTGCTTTTTATTCTGTTCGGCAGTAACTGCCGGGAGATACTTACCATGAGAGGAAAACAAATCCGACTGGAAAGAATTATGAACCGTGACACGGGCGCGACAGTAATTGTCCCCATGGACCACGGGGTATCGAGCGGACCGATTGCAGGGATTATTGACTTGGATGAGAGTGTGAATCTGGTGGCACAGGGTGGTGCCAATGCGGTCATTGGACATATCGGGCTTGCCATGCACGGGCACCGCAAGGGGGGGCCGGACATTGGCCTGATTCTCCATCTTTCTGCAAGCACCGACCGGGGTCCGGACCCGAACAACAAGGTCATTGTTAACACTGTCACCAATGCCCTGAAGATGGGTGCAGACGGTGTTTCGGTGCACTGCAATATCGGTGCCGACTCTGAAGCACGCATGCTTGAGGACCTCGGCAGAATCGCGGTCGAATGTATGGAATGGGGTATGCCGCTTCTGGCGATGATGTACCCCCGTGGCCCGAATGTGCTCCACGAGAAGGGTGTGGCTGAGGTCAGTCATGCCGCACGGGTGGCGTCAGAATTAGGGGCCGATATTGTTAAAACCCCTTACACCGGTGACCCTGACTCATTCCGGGAGGTCACTCTCGGGTGCCACGTCCCCGTGGTGGTCGCGGGCGGAGCGCGCGGGGATGACTTTGCAACGTTACAGATGATCGAAGGGGCGATGCAAGGCGGTGCTGCGGGCATCTCTATTG
>JAAYIO010000205.1 GCA_012523385.1 Methanomicrobiales archaeon | reverse complement strand
GGTTGTCATTGTATCTCTGATAGGGAATTTCAAGCTCATCAAGAAGGTAAACTGCCTCATTCTGAAGAGGAATCGAGGAAAAAAACATAGCACCTCCCCACATGCCTCCGCCGGGGGCAAGTTTGCACTCAAACATAGAAACCTTATATCCCGCTTCTGCAATTCTTAATGCGGCAATGAGTCCTGACGGGCCCGTTCCGGCAATAGCCACATCAACGTCCAGATTTTCCTGAAGTCTTTGAAACCAGGTATCGGTAATTGCTTTTGTTACATCTAAATCCATTCTATTATCCTCCCTGAATCGAGGCGGATAATGCGAGAGGTGAAGACCACTAAAAGGAGCTCCCTACGCCGGCATTATCCGGATCAGGTAAAACGGGTATAATCTCAGCCGTAGCAGTCAGAAGAGCATTTTCCCTTCTGCCTGCAACAGCACCCCATTGCACTCATAGATTTCATGGAATAAACAATTTCCGATCTGCATGAGTCACAGGTTCTCATATGCCTCATTCACGGGTGATAGGGAAAAAAGGGTTCTGTTTTCATGAATCCCACTCATGAGGTATTGTTTCGCCAAACACTATTTTTGTTACATCTTCCTTTCCGCATGCCTTTTTCAGACAATAGTTTTTTTTATAATTTGCTCAAAGATAGAGATACCCTATCATTAAACTCATCATAATTATCCACATTTGAATTATGACCCGCATTCGAAATGATCTCTAATGGATACCCCGTACGGCTACTCCACATCAGATTATATTTCTTCACAAATCCCGTGTTATCCCTATCTCCCAGTATCAAAAGGACGGGAAAATCGAATTCTGCGGTTTCAGTCTTTTGTAAAAAATCATTATATGCAACGTCCATGATAACCACGATCTCCTTTTTGCTCAATTTTGAAACCGAATCATAGAGATTATTATAGGCATATTCCGTTCTTGTCGCCCCTTTGGCAATACTTTTCACGAGCATGGTATACGGAAACAACGAGGCAATACTCCCTGCTTTCGTTAAGATATATCGCTCCCATTTTGAGTAGTAACACTCTCCGAACGGAGTCGTATCCACCGCAACAAAGGCCGTTACCTTGTTCGGATACTGTATCGCAAACTCCTGACACACATATCCCCCCATGGACTGACCCACTAAAATTACCCGGTCTATCTCTTCTGCCGTTAAAATCCGATTAAGGTCTTGTGCAACATTTTGGTAGGTAAAATTGTCATAAGGCCGTGATTCTCCATGAAGAGGGATATCCCACGTAATGATGGTATAGTCTTTGCTGAAATATTCCACCTGCTTATCAAACATCGTATGGTCAGCTGTCATGCCATGCGTAAACACAATACACGCTGAATCTTTGCTTTGATTCCCGCCTATCCAGTAGTATACGGTGCCACGTTCTGATGTGATATTTTTCTTTTCCATATAACGTTCACACCCAAATTTACCTGGAGTCATGTCCACGCTGTTTCAAGAGGGGCGTATTCAATAAACACCTTGCCTCGTTCGTCTAATTTTCTGAAAACATGGCCTTCGGGAATCCTGTCTTTTAGCCATTCTTTTTTGGTGTCTACCCCGCATTGATGGTTTTTATCCGCAATTGCACAGCAAACATGTTCTTCCTCTCTATTTTCTCGTGTGATATTGATAAAATTCATATTTTTCTCTTGAAAAATTGTCTGTGTTACAAGTACTATACCTATGAGATATGGGATATATCTTATTACGTTCGTGCATCCGCGTTCGCGACCAGCACCTCCTCATTTCAAGGAAATTCGGATACCCATGATCCCCAAATCCGAAAAATGCCTCACATAATATTATAGCTAAGGTTGCCACATCAGGTGTGATGAATAATACTGCCCGTTACTTCGACGAAGTAAATATTTTACGGGCATTCGCAATTTTGGCAGTGATCAGCATTCATGTATCAGATCATTTCAAGATTATGGATGGTATTACGGTATTGTCATCGGTATACATGGCAATTGATGCGTTCAGTCATTTTGCCGTACCTCTGTTCATATGCATATCCGGTTTTGTGTTGTACAACAAATATTTTGAAGGAATAGACATCAAAACTTTCTATGAAAAACGCTTGAAATCCGTCCTGCCCCAGTATCTTATCTTTTCGACATTTTATCTGGGAGTAACATATATCGGCTCAATTGTGCTTTTAACGCCAATCATTCTTGACATCCCTCATATCATATACCGATACGCAACAGGGGGATGTTATTACCATCTCTGGTTTTTTGTGTTGATTATCCAGTTTTATCTTATCTATCCGGTCATCGTTTGGATTTACAACTACGGTACATCAAAAGGCCGAACGTTAACACTCCTCGTTGCATCTTTTTTCATCGGAGTCATCTACAATTCATATACCCTGCCGGATGTATCCCTCCTTGGCGTTGCCACCCCCATACTGGGAATTTTCACCAAGTTTCTTGGATACCTCTTCTATTTCATATTAGGAATGGTTGTTCTGGAGAGATATGACGAAATATTGCAAAAATGGAAGCCGGGGAAATCGTTGTATTGGCTCTCTATACCTCTGATTTTCGGTACAATTATTGGTATTCTTGGGTATGCTCAGAAGTTTTTTACCTATGATTTAACCCTGATTCATCCCTTTCTGGGACAGTACTGGCACTATATTGCCGCGGTAATAACGCCGATATTCTATGTACTCATCTTTTACCTCTGCCTTTCCATAGCCCTGCATCTGGTCTCTCATAGAACGAGACGAGTAGCATTCCTTGAAAAAATCGGGCATTACTCTTTTGGCATCTACCTTGTCCATGCAGCCTTTGTGTCTCTTTTTATCTTTATATTCCCGTATATTGGATTTGGCTGGGATAACTGGCTGTTCTATCCGGTGACCTTTGTTTTGGTTTTCATTATGAGTTTCCTCTCTGTTGAGATTCTCCAGAAACTCCCGTATAGCACATATATTATTGGGACGAGCCGATAGGGGTCTTGTAATAGATGGGTATCATTTGGGGGACATCTCATCCTGGATATCCGCGTGATAACCCCGTATATCCGAAATGTCTATGAGTATTGCTGACAGACAGAGCACATACCGGATATCGGTATCATATGGTGAGGGAATAAAGATGAGCGGTTCGTATGTAAGCATTCGTGGCGAAGTGTTACGAAAACGTGAGCGTGAGCTGCCGTTTCTCCAGAGAGAATTTGATATCGAAACAATAGGAGTTTTTGGGTCTGTCAGCCGGGGGGAGGATACGCCTGAGAGCGATGTTGATGTACTGTATACGTTTCGTAATGGGGCGATAGGGATTAAGAAATTCCTGGATCTTGCTGACTTCTTAGAAGAGCTCTTTGGACGTGAGGTTGAGCTTATGTCTGAAAAGTATCTGAGCCCGTATATCAGGCCGTACGTGGAAGCGGATCTTGTTTTGTATGGTTCAGGTGCGTAATGGATCGGGATATGGTTTATTTATCGCATATATTTGAACAATGCTGAATCATTCTGAGTGTTTCCAAAAGAATATCTCATTTTCCGAACCAATAAAAAAGAGGAACTCAAACCTCTGCCGTCTTAATTTTCCGGTATATGTCTGAACACATCAAATCCATGGTGTAGTGCATAAATGCGGAATCATTGAACATACGAACAAAGAATTTATCATTGATTGACGTTTTTTTCTGGATTTTAAGATGTGTTTTTTAAAAGAGATTAATGTCGGTTTCTGCTATGGTTTAACTTATGTTTAACTTGCAAAACTCAATTATGATAGATTTATCGTTTGCTAAATTGCCCATTATTACTGTTAAATTTTAGATATAGGTCTAATTTAGAATTTAATTTAACTAATATTTAACTTAAATTTCTGCAATTTTAAGGGAAATATCTATCATCTAAAAGATAGAATCATACTTGAAAGCATTGGGGTGCCTTTGAGTGTATGAGTCTGTATCGTTTAGTTAAAGAACTGGCAAAATTGCCAACTGAGACAGAATGGGTTGAATTTAAACAAAATAATGCCGGTAATGAGGATATTGGAGAGTATATCAGTGCATTAGGAAACTCTGCAACATATCATGAAAAAAATTCAGCCTATCTCATCTGGG
>JAAYIO010000016.1 GCA_012523385.1 Methanomicrobiales archaeon | reverse complement strand
CATTACGGCCCATCTGTGAGCATTCCGGCCCGAGATAGGTGACGTGTGCACCCTGATCCCGTGCGGCTACCTCAAATGAGCACCGTGTCCGGGTGGACTCTTTTTCAAATATTAAGGCTATCTGGCGGCCTTCCAGGTACTTCCGTTCAGTTCTGTTCTTCTTTGCAGTCTTGAGTTGTACTGCAAGAGCAAGCAGTGCCTTTAGCTCTTCGGCCGTAAAGTCCAGCAGTTTCAGAAAATGTCGGTGGCAAACGATCTCAGTGACGGTCTGTCGGGGTAGGGTTATTGGTGCCTGCATGATGAAAACTATCCTCTGGTTCTGATCTAAGCCGTGCTTTCTCTCATGGCAAAGATATAGAACAGCATACCACCGGTAAAACCGGAAATATAGTAGCATGCGAGGTTGATCCTGAGGTTATATATTGTTTATCCTGTTGCCGTTTGCGGATGACGAAATTTATCCCTGTGGCCGTTCATCCTCTTTCCATGGAGAGAGATGACGCCATCCGGCTTCTCGGGAAGCATGTGGCAAAAGAAAGTCTTATCGCCCATTGTCGTGCCACCGCCGCTATTATGCGTGCAACGGCCGAAGCGCTGAACGAGGATGCAGACCTGTGGGAGGTGATCGGCATCCTGCATGACATCGACTATGAAGAGGTGGACGAAGACATGGAGCGCCATGGCGATGTGGGGGCCGATATGCTTTGTGCCGCAGGCTTTGGGGACGAGGTAACAGGCCCGGTGCAACGGCATAACTATGTGAAATACGGGGATACTGACGCCCCAGTGGATGTCAGTCTCACTGTCGCAGACAACATATCCGGTCTGGTGATTGCCTGTGCCATGGTGAAGGGCGGTTCAATAAGTGATGTCACGGAAAAGACGGTGAAGAAGAAGATCAAGGATCGGGCGTTTGCCGCCGGATGTAACCGGGAACGCATCCAGAAAATTGAGGCATATATGGAGATGCCTGCATACTTTGCCCTCTCGGTTGCCGCCCTGCAGGGCATAAAAGAAGATCTCGGCCTCACATGATCGGGAATGGGTGGTATGGTCGAAGGATAACCGATGGTTTATTTCTCTCCTGCGGCTACATAGAGAGATAGTGATGTCACTCTCATCCCGTTGTGCCGACCATCTCCCTCCGGGTATGGCCCACCTCGTGCCGGACCGCTATGATGTCATCGGGGATGTGGCGGTAATTTCGCTGCCTGACGATCTTCTGCCCTACGGTGAGGTGATCGGCCGCTGCATCGCTGAGCAACACCGCGGCATTCATTCGGTCTGCCTGCGCATGGCCCCTGTTGCAGGCACCCGTCGTACAGCCGAGTATGTGGTTATTTACGGCAGGGAAAGTACGGAAACAATCCACCGTGAGTATGGGTGCACCTACTCTCTGGATGTGAAAACCGCCTTTTATAATCCCCGCCTTGCCTCTGAACGTCACCGGGTATCGGGCTGCGTGAGGGCAGGTGAACGGGTGCTGGTGCCCTTTGCCGGTGTTGGAACCTTTGTTGTCCCCGCCGCACAACGGGGTGCCAAGGTGACTGCAATGGAAATGAATCCCCATGCCTGCACCTATCTGAGAGAGAATATTCGGATAAATAGTGTGCAGGATTCCGTCACGGTCTTTGAAGGGGATGCAATGCAGTTGATGTTGTCCTGCAAGGAGCCCTACGACCGTGCTATTGTTCTTACGCCTTACGGAATGAATACAGCTCTTGATGAGGTTATTCCTTTAATTCGTCGGGGGGGGATTATCCATTTCTATACGTTTACGGTGCCGGAAGAGGTCGATATGCTCACGGCGAAATTTCAGGGTATGGGATGTGTCGTGGCGGGGATGCGGCGTTGCGGCAATGTGGCTCCCGGCGTGTCACGCTGGGTTTTTGATCTTCGTCGCCGGTAAAAAAACGTATTTTGGTCCGGAAATTCGGTATGGTGTTTCTATAGGTAATGATTCATCCCGCGAAAAGTGGGGTGATATATGCGATACTGCATATCAATAATATGATTGCGAGGAGATAATTTATTAGTCTTTGCATGATTTCGCCTCTGATAATGGTATTAAGGACGATAATTGAGGATTTAACATCCATTGTAGTAACTATATCTTGTGGGATATACTTATATCTTCCTTTGGTCAAAGGCGGTTTTCTCCCGGTCCGTATACGGTGCATCCTTTTTCGAATGCAGGAGTAATTTTAGCATTTAATGGTAAGAACTGGAGTTAACTAGCTTATCTTGGTTATTTAATTCTGGCAGGTGTCCGGCAGTGGAATATGTCTGATCAGGGGAATCATCTTATGAATCTCACTTTTATGACCTGTGGTTTTTGATTCCGGAATTCCCTGTTGATCAGAGACGGGATGTGTGGGGGGTGCCCGGTTTCCCCGGGATGGTGCACCCGTTCGTTCGCCAGTTGCCGGAGAGAACCGCAGCGAAGGAAGAGAAAAATAGGGTATCCATTAGGCTACTGCAATCTTTATTACTTGTCGGGACGACTTGAATCGTATGAAGATCACTGATATTGCAAGCCTTCCTGTAGGCGACAACCCGCATCATGTGGACGCTCGTTTGGCCTATGACACCGAACATGCGTCGGTAGTCGTCCTTACGTTCAAGCCGGGTGAGGAACTGAAGAAGCATATCACTCCCGTTGATGTCTTTTTCTATGTCCTCGAAGGTACCGGGGTTGTTGAGATTGGGGACGAGGAGGCGGTAGTAAAGAAAGACCAGCTCGTTGAAAGTCCGTTGGGGATTCCCCACCGCTGGTTTAACCGTAGCGACGCTCTTTTACGGGTGCTTGTCGTGAAGGTGCCAAAGCCCACGAAAGGCACCCGTATTCTCTGAGATGCTGTTACCAAAGCATCCCTTTTTTTTAAAAGAAAATGAGTCCAAAATAGTTTTGAGTACGTTTATCTCTTTTATTTTAAGAGAGAGCATCAACCGTGATGCGGTGTTGTTCTCACCCCTCACTCGGCATGGTATCCCTACGGATACCTTTCTGTTTCATACAAACTCTTTATTGCCATTCTGAGCCAAAGATTGGATATTACCGTATGCATGGGCATACGGCGGGAGAAATATCAATATGTCAGGAAAAAGCCGTGAAGAACTGAAAGGAAAGGTGTTGAACCTCGCAGACCTCGTGGAATATCAGGATGGTGCGGTTTCAAGCCGGATGATCGTGAATAAACCGGTGGGTTCAATCACCCTTTTTGCGTTTGACGAGGATGAGGGACTCAGTGAGCATACTGCTCCCTATGATGCAGTAGTTACGATTCTGGACGGAGAGTGTGAGATCTGGCTCGAGGGTGAGACGCATATGATGAAAACAGGTGAAACCATTGTTTTCCCGGCGAATGCTCCGCATGCCCTCTCCGGGGTGACGCCGTTTAAGAT
>JAAYIO010000204.1 GCA_012523385.1 Methanomicrobiales archaeon | reverse complement strand
TTCAAAAGTGTGTGACTCAGTCATCATCATCCCTATTGGAGGAAATACCGCTCAGAATGCAATGGAAATGCCATTTATCTCTGACCGGCAGCTTCAACAAATAGTCAGGGTGGTCGCTCCGAATGAGGCGGTGCCTCTCTATGTCGGTGCTGACAAAATTGAGATCGGATCAAAGAAGGATATGGCGTCCCTCTATGGTATCAGAAACGAGCAGATTCTATTAATGGTTACCATTGCCGATGGCATCGCCCCTCGCGGTACCAGTGGTGCCCTTATCGGCGCTACTCTTGCAGACAAGTATGATATAAAGCCCGGCAGTCGGATAAAAGTCGGCGACAAGACGATACGAATCACGGGAGTTATGGAAAAACAGGGTATGGGGTTTGATATTAATCCGGACTCTGCCCTTATTGTATCCGACCGATGGTATTCCACAACCTATGGGCAGGACAACTATGATCAGGTAATTGTCAAGGTTCGTGACATCAATGACATCGATACGGTTAAAAAATCAGTGGAACGCACACTCAATCGCCGGGACGATGAGGTAGCGGTCATTGACACCCGGATGATCCTTGATATGATTGTGACCACCTTTGGTCAGATATCTGCCTTTACGACGGCAATCGGTGGAATCTCTCTCTTGGTGGCCGGTGTATCCATCTTTAATGTACAGATGATGTCTGTTACGGAACGAATAAAGGAGATTGGCATCATTCGGAGTATCGGAACCAAACGGTTTGAGGTGATGCGAATGTTTCTGTATGAGGCGCTTATCCTTGGCCTGATCGGATCAGGTGTCGGCGGTCTCATCTCCTTTGTGGGTGGGTTCGTTGCCTTGTCCTTAGTGCTGGGGGATGCGTCCTATCTTTTCTATCCACAGACGCTCTTCTATATCCCCTACGGGATGGGTATCGGTCTCCTTGTTACCCTCGTCTCCGGTCTCTATCCGGCATGGAAAGCGGCAAATCTCAATCCGATTGAAGCACTCAGGTTTGAGTAAAAAACAGAAAAATTTTTATTTTTTTGGTGTAACAGGTGTTGTATCTGGGAAAACAGGATGCACTGCCTGCAATGCAGGGTACTCTTTTGTAAGATATTCCCACCATTCAGAGGTTTCAGTAAACGAGACGATACGGAGAGAGGTTCCGCTGTGAATCAAAACACCAAGCGGTTCTTTCTCGGCGGCATACCAGTCAGAACCTGAGGTTGTGCGGGTTTGACAGACCGGAATGATGGTTACATTGCCTCTGATGTAGGGGACCTCAGCCGAGATATGCTGCTTCATCTGTTTGTTACCATCTTCCATACCACTGGGTGGCGGATTATTCTGACCATGGGTGGAACCAGAGAGAGTGGATGGGCAATCCGGATAGCACCCTCTGCCTCTCCTTCTATCACGTGGTCATTGAATTCTGCGGCGGCAGCAAGGGATACCCGTCCCCCCGTTGCCATCAAAATGCCCCTGATTGTCATGAGAATGCCAAATATCTGACCAGTAAGCGCTGCGTCACCCAGTCCTATTCTGACAGAGGCGCACAGATGGTCAATTGCAATCTGGTGCAGAAGGGGGCCTGCCTGCGGAAGCATTGCATCTGCAATGCCCATAATGTCGGGGGCAGGTGTTTCCTTATTTGTCTTTTCCTCTACTTTTAAGGCAGATTTTTTGTGAGCAGGTTCTTTTTGATTGATCTCTGGCAGCATTCTCCGGAATGTATGCCCAAAGAGTGATACTTCTATGGCAGTCCCGTCCAGCATATCTGCATGCAGGGAGACAATCCCCCACTTTGCACAGAACATCATGAAAAGCGTCGGTGCATCAGGACAGAGCTCAACCCGGCCGGTTAAAACCAGTGGCACTGCCCAGAGAATAATGAGCACGGCTGCAATAAAGACGATGAGGAGCACCGCTGCAATGATGATGATTTCGTATGCCATAAAAAGGGAGGTAGGTTATATCCCGGTTATACAGTTTTGGATTTTTTCGGGATTTCAGCCGGAGGTGCGGTTTCAACGGGTTGTTTCGCTTCTTTCTTTTGAGTCATCACTTTCAGGGTCTCGGTCACCTGCGGGAGGACCTTTTCGCTGACAGTGGCAATGGCCTCAGATAGTGCGGTGTTCTTTTTGAGGGATATTACCTGCACACTCTCAATTCC
>JAAYIO010000203.1 GCA_012523385.1 Methanomicrobiales archaeon | reverse complement strand
GCCATGTTGACATTCACACATTCAGTAATGAGCGCAAGGCATCCCTCTTTTCCCACCTCACGCATGCGTGCGATGTCAGGAGGGTCTCCCAAAACCGGTGTGCGATCCATCTTGAAATCGTTGGCATATACAATCGCACCATGAGGGGTGTGAAGCACTGCCATTACCGTGTCAATGATCGAATGCTGAACATTGATAAATTCAAGAGAGAGACTTGGTGATATTTCATATCGGTATTTCTTTCCCGCAGGGAGATCAAACACCGGGTTATTGACAACAAATCTTTTTTCTCCTTCAATCTGCTGCCTGATAAGGGTCGCGGTGTAGGGTGTCGCGATGATCGGTGCGTCATAGCGGTGTGCAAGTTTTGGTACAGCACCAATATGGTCCAGATGACCATGCGTACAGACAATTGCCTTAACGGTGCCCTCCACCGTGTTCATTATGGTATCATCAGGGATAGCCTTCATCTCAATTAAATCAAGAGAATGGAGATTTTCAACCTCAGCATCCTCATGAATCATTATTTGATCAAGACGAAGACCCATGTCAAAAACGACAATCTCTTTGCCGCATCGAACGGCAGTCATATTTCTGCCGACTTCACTATATCCGCCAACAGCTATTATTTCAACTTTCATATTTCATTCCTCATATTTGAGCATTTCACGCGTAATTCCGGTGATATATTTTCGTACTTTTAGTAATTCAGATGGGTTTCTGGACCCTGTCAGATAACACGACACCCGAATCTCTGTCTGAATCTGCTTGATCTTCTCAGACAGACTTTCATATCCATTCATTGCCGGTTGCAGAAGGGCAAGCGCCATTCCGCCCATACTGGCTCCGAGAGCCATTGCTTTTGCAATATCGGTACCTGAATTCAGCCCACCGGTTGCAATCACCGGACCCCCCGCACGGACTGCCTCTGAGACACTGACGGCGGTAGGAATCCCCCAGTCAGCAAAATGCATACCCAGTGCCCGCTGCATCGGATTTTCTGCACGGAACTGTTCCACCGCGGCCCATGATGTGCCCCCAAGGCCACCAACATCGACTGCTGAAGCACCTGCGGCAAAGACCTGCCGGGCAGATTCCCATGATATACCGCATCCCGTCTCTTTTACGATAACCGGATAGCGGCATGATGAACAGAGTTCACGTAATGCCTCAAGGCATCCTACAGAATCATGGTCACCTTCCGGCTGAATGGCCTCCTGAAGGGGATTTAAGTGGATACAAAGCGCCTGTGCGTCAATCATCTCAACTGCCTTATCCGCCCATTCTAAGCCTTTATCTCTCAACTGTACAATACCCAGATTGCCGCACAGAAATGCATGGGGTGCACGTTCGCGGACAATCGTAAAACTATCCTCCATCTCGGGATTTTCAAGGGCTGCACGCTGGGACCCAACACCCATAGCAAGACCGAATTCTTCTGCTGCTGTTGCAAGAGTGGCATTCACCTGTTTGGTATCAGGGTGCCCTCCGGTCATTGCAGCAATAAAAATCGGCGCTTTGAGTTGGTGGTGCAGGAACCGCACACTGAGATCCACCGCATCCATGTTACACTCGGGGAGTGCATTATGAATGAGACGGACATCATCAAATCCACTTCTTCCCGCAACAATATTCTCATTGCAGCAGATATCCAGGTGCTCCTTTTTCCGAGAGGACGTTATCATCCTGTTTTTTATTGGTATCACCCCGTTGGGGTTATATTGAATATTCGCATCCGCGAACATTCAGGTCGCTGTATTTTCCTTCCCTCGCAGCGGAAACATTCGCGTATCTATACCCTATTTGCGGTAACCACGGTTCCACCATGTTCGCGCCCGTCAAGATAATCATCCAGTCTGGACAAGTGAAAGATCGTAGATTCTGTTCCTTCATCCGAAAGCCTCAGAAGCTCGGTCAGCTTTCCGATCATGCCCCCGGTGACATCGGTGTTGTCCGACTCGCCGATCTCAATATCAGCCATCGTCTCACGGTTAATCAGAGGGACTACCTTTCCCTGACAGAGCACACCAGCCACATCGGTAGCAAGCCCAATGCGGTTAACTGGTATCCTCCCTGGGATTTCCCGTACCAGCTGATCACCAGACACAATGCATGCGCCCCGTACACTGTCCATCACCACATCTCCGTGGAGAACAGGCACAATTCCATGGCGCACCAGCATCTCAACCGGCTGATGACTAAATGACTCAAGACGTCCGTTTTTCGCAGTACATGCATCAAGCGGGTGGATACCTACTGCCTCCACACCGTTGGCACGAAGCGCGTTTACCACCGCAGTGTTCAGTGTGACCACTGCACTGTGTGTGATAAATATACCTGATTTATTATAGGGGTCTAACCCTTTATCAAGGTGATGGCGTTTTGCCTCAGGATGACCACAGGAACCCGCACCATGAACGATGATAAATTGTATATCGGGGTGGTTTGAAATAATGCGGGATATGTGTTCGATATTTTCGATATGGACGGCGCAGTCACCACTCTTATCGGTGATTACACTACCGCCCAATTTTATCAGTACGGTTTCTTTCATCTTCGTTCTCCTTGCGCGCACCTTCATTATCAATTGAGGTAATAATTGCCCTGCCGTCGCATCCTTCAATAGCACCGGCTACCTTGGCTTTCGATCGTTTCGGGCAGAGAGCAACCATTGAACCGCCGCCCCCTGCTCCGGTTATCTTTGCACCATAAGCCCCTGCGGCACGTGCTGCTGTTACCAGACGAGTCAGCGCAGGGTGACCGACACCCAGTGCTTCCAGAAGTTCATGATTAATATCCATGTATGCCCCGAGCGCTTTTTGATCCTGAAACACATGCAGGGAACGGTTCGTCACTGCCTCTATCGCATCAAGAATGGGATTTACGACATCCGGATCTGTCTCACGGAATTTACTTACCTGCGCCACCATCCGCGCCGTCGAATGCGATATCAGGGTATTTCCTATCACCAGATGGAAATCTTCCGGCAGAAGTCTTCGTTTAACATCTCCCTGAATCAGAATGATCCCACCAAAGGTTGAGACATAGGTGTCAGTAGGACTTGCATGCCCTTTTTGAACACTCTTTTCAACAGCATGCGCCATCGCCGCTATGTCAGGTTTTCCATGACCCAGATCAAATTCATCGTTGATTGCCGAAAGGGTTGCAACCGTGACTGCTGCAGAAGAACCAAGACCGGAAGAACTGGGAAGCTGAGAATTGATATATAGACTTCCGTTGACCCCCATATCTTCAAAACATTTTTCGAGGTACGGTGATTTTACCCGGGTCGGATGCCGTGTTTTTCGAACGGTTACATACACCCGCGGTTTAATCGCCATTGCTATACCTGGCTTGCCGTAGACTACCGCGTGCTCACCAAATAAAAAGACCTTGCCAGGTGCACTCCATACTGCCAAAATTATACCGCCGCTATTGATGCGTATCCAACAACCTGTGCTTTATCGCCGGTTGTATCGCCGCTGGTCATATATTGTATTAGGGTTCCGTGCGTAGCTCCCATGTGGCGGGCGAGCATTGCCATGACAGCAATGGGCCCGTATCCACATGCACTAACATTATATTCACGCAGACGCTGATAAAAAGAACGGATATCAAGATCTTTGAGCGCATCAATTGCATAGGTATCATTGTGTTTTGCAACATCTGCCGAAACATAATGAGAGAAATCACTCGAGGCGACGATGCGTACATCGTCTGCTGATGGTGCGGCAGAATTCTGGATGGTGTCTGCAAGCGCAAGGGCATCCTCATAGTCCTGAGGGCCCATGAGCACCGGAACAACGCGTGCATGGGGAAAACGGTGTTTAATAAACGGCATCTGAAGCTCAAGTGAGTTCTCCTCAACCTCCATTGCCCTGTCAGAAAGGGGAATACCCAGAGATCGAGCCATCTCCGTATTGCAGGCAACCGTTCCAAGCGGGGTATCCCAGTTTAGTTCTGAGGTATAGGGACCAAGGCCGCGGTGACTCGGCGCTATAACGAGAAATGTACCCGAAAAGTTCCTGTCGAAGCACGAATACGATGTCGCCATCACCTGCCCCGAATACGTATACCCTGCATGAGGAGAAACAACACCAAAACAATCAGGCAACCCAGTGGCTTTGGAAAAAAAATGAGTTAATAGAGAAGAAAGAACAACGGGATCATCCGGATACCAGAGCCCCGCAAGCGTGGGTTTTCGGACATCCATTTATCATCCCTCCTTTCTTATGGTAACGAAAATATCCTTACAAGTCTAATTCAAAGTCTTCCTGAGTCAGTGATGTGGTAATACCACGTGACTTTAAAATTTCCCTTGCTAAGAGGAAGTACACCATTGACAGTGCCTTTCGACCTTTGTTGTTGGTTGGAACCACGAGATCAATGTACTTCGTCTTATTGTTGGTATCACAGAGAGCAACTACCGGAATTCCCGTGTAGACAGCCTCTTTGATTGCCTGAGCATCACCAATCGGGTCGGTAACGACAACGACATCAGGTTCAATGAAATTAGGGATATTTTGGTTCGTCATCATTCCTGGAATGAATCTGCCTACTTTATAGGTCCCACCGATAGCATTTGCAAATTTCTTTGCCGGGTACTGCCCATACTGACGGGAGGTTACTACAAGCACCTTGGGTGCATCATATTTTGCAATGAACTCAGCGGCAATTTTAATTCGGTTATCAGTTTCCTGGATATCAAGAATGTACAACCCATCTCCGCGTACGCGGTAGATGAATTTTTTCATGTCCTTGCTTTTTTGCTGCGTTCCGATGTGTACTCCCGCAGCAAGATACTCCTCCACAGGGACGAGTGATTCTTTCAGTTCAATATCTAGTTCATTAGTAATCATTGGATCATCTCTTCAATTCTCACGAGTTCGTTGAGTTTTGCGATGCGTTCGCCACCTACAGCACCTGTCTTTAGATAAATACAATCAAAGGCAGTTGCAAGATGTGCTATCGTGTCGTCAGTAGTCTCCCCGGACCGGTGGCTCATCACCGTCTCCATCCCGTATGAATGTGCCATCCGAATGGCTTCAAACGTTTCGGATAGGGTGCCAATCTGATTCGGTTTAATTAAGACGCAATTAGTAGCACAGGCGTCGATACCCATCTCAATACGCTCAATATTCGTGACGTAGAGGTCATCCCCGCAGATCAGGCAGTCATCACCCACCTGTTCTGTTAACGCGGAGAATCCTTCAAAGTCCTCCTCTACAATAGGATCTTCAACAAACGCAAGTTCGTAGCGGTCGACCAGTTCTGCCATATAGGCAATCTGATCTTCTGTACTACGTTCCGCGTTACTATACCTGTACACTCCGTCGTTCCAGAGTTCACTGGCGGCAACATCAATACCCATTCTGATCTCAATCATAAGATCGTCAGAAACGGCATCAACGGCCTCCTGCACCAGATCAAAGGCTTCAATATCAGTGATGGATGGTGCCCATGCACCCTCATCACCTTTTCCGCATGCGTTACCACCGGCTATTAAGAGCTCTTTGACCTTCCTGTGCACCGCTGCATTGGCAAAAATTGCTTCATCTGCATCGATTGCACCGGTTGGTACAACAAGGAATTCCTGAATATCAGTTGCATGCTTTGCATGGGCGCCTCCGCCGATAACATTCCCAAGGGGATACGGGGTCCGTGCTGCAAAAGCACCACCAAGATATCGGAAAAGGGGTAATGAAAGGGAAGAAGCCGCTGCTTTTGCATTCGCAAGAGAGAGGGCAACTGCCACATTTGCACCAATAGATGAAAAGTCCTCAGTCCCGTCTATCTCACGGAGGAGATAGTCAAACCCGGCCTGGTCAGTTGTTTGAAATCCGGAAAACGCCTGAAGAACCGTCTGCCTTGCCGCGTCAATTGCCTCGCGTGCGGGCAGAGCTTTTGCTTCATACTTTCCGGTACTTGCACCGGATGGTGCCGCTGCTCTTCCAAATCCATTCTCAGTGAAAATTTCTGCCTCAACAGTAGGGTTGCCTCTGCTGTCAAGAATCGTCCTGAGCACAACCTTCGTTATTTGTGCCATCATCATCACGCTACCCGTTTTACGGTAATGGGTATCTTCTGTTTTCTGAACTCTTCATCAGCTATTTCAAGCGGATCAATCGAATCGGTATCGATCAGAAGGGGAGCGCCCATTGAAATCTGCAATGAACGTGCACCAACTATTCGCGCTCTTTCATAACGGGTAAATGTTTCCACGTTTTCGGATTTCATATAGTCTCCACAAAAATTTGACCAAAAATGGGGTCGCTGAGATTCGAACTCAGGTTAAAGCATCCCGAACGCCATAGGATTCCAGGCTACCCCCCGCCCCCCCCATATT
>JAAYIO010000202.1 GCA_012523385.1 Methanomicrobiales archaeon | reverse complement strand
GTATTGTGGACCGGATATACTAAACTCATTCCCTCACCATGAGAAACGATGGAAATCTCTGCTGATAGATAATATTAGCGTTTTGCCTGAACGAATCGGAGTATTCAATATAAACGGGCGCCTTTATCGACTCAAGGGATATATACTATAAATATCACCGATTCAAAGAGGTATTATGCCTGGCAAGGAAGAATCCCCCCATACCAGCGATAGCCTGCTTCTGCAAGCCGTACTCCCGCAGGCACTACAGAACAGTGACGAGTTGATTATTTTCTGTACGGATGATTCCGGAAAAATACTTTTGTGGAACCGGGCAGCAGAGATAGTAACCGGTTATTCACATGCTGAAGTACCTGATTTAAAGACGTTACTCTGGGTAGCGTATCCAGATGCCACCTATCGTGAGATAGTTTCCACCGTTAGAGCTTCTTTCAGAAAAAAAGATACGAAATCCATTCATTATGATACACTATTACGATCAAGAACCGACCAAATTCGATATATCTCGTGGATAATTGAACGGATTCCCGAGACCGATCACAATCAGCAACTCTACCTGACCATCGGAACAGACGTAACGCAGGCCAGGCAAAACGAAAATGATGCAATTCTTTTGAATGAAATCGTCAATTCATCACGCGATGCAATTGTTGGCATCAGCCCGGAAGGGTCCATTCTCACATGGAATCATGCCGCAGAGGATATTTTTGGATACGATACAACGGAAAGTATAGGTGAACTTTTTTCCCGCCATATCCCGGATGAAAAAATAGATTTTTTTGCATCCACTCTCGGGGATGTCTTAAACGGGAAGGATTTCAGGGGCACCATTGCCTGTCTGTCAAAATCTAAAGAAGTATTGACGGTATCTATCGCGCTTTCATCAATCTCCGGTGAAAGCGGGGAAGTCGTGGGAATATCGGCAATTATCCGGGATATGACACGGGAACTCTCCATTCAGCAGGCAATGAGGGATTATATATCTGAAGCAACGATGCGCCTGAGTCATCCGGCAAAACTGATACAAGTGAATATTGCATCCCTGATTGAACGCACCCGGGAGGAAGACTTTGATAAAGGGGATATACTCATTGAACTACAGGTGCAACAGAAAGCATTGTCAGAAATTATCTATAATCTCAGAGAACTCTCGCAGGCGATGATCAGTTATTTCAGGGAAAATGAGAGAGAAATGACATCCGATACCATTCAATAAGGGGGAAAGGAGGTAATGATTAATCCGGGGAGTCTGACTGCAGAACAGATAGTGCTCGTTCAATCAGAGTCCCACCTTCTTAAAAATGTCAATGAAGAGGTAGTTCAGCAGATTACCGGAGAGGGATTTCATGTGATTATGATCACCTCAAATCAGCCTTCTGTGATTCTTTCAAAGATGTATGCCCGTGCAAATATTAATCTCGAAAAGGTTTATTTTATCGATACGATTTCAAATTACGCTCTCGGGAAGAACGAGCAGGATACGGAAGATACCGATTTTATCAGCAATCCCGGGGATCTCACCGAGATTGGCATTGCACTGACAAAAGCACTTGACAAATATGCAGATAAAGAAGTGTGCATTGTGCTTGATTCTATCAGTACGATGCTCATCTATGTTTCTTCAGCAAAAGTATCAAAATTTCTTCATTATCTCACCAATAAGATTCGGCTGGCAGACCACCATGGAGTGCTTTTTGCAGCCAAAAATGGGCTTGACCCGGGGTTTATGCTTCAGCTGACCACATTTGTTGATGATATAATAGAGGATTAAGAATTACTCATTTATGCGCCCTTCCCTCTGGGGAATGATATGATATTCCAACGTGAGGATAAATGAGATAGCCTTTTTTGCAGGCAACTATAACGTAATAATTATAATGGCAGATGGATCGGATATTCTTAAAGCGCTCAACGAAGAGGTCGACAAACCCTATACATTCATGCACATTTGCGGTACGCATGAGGCAGCGATTGCTCATGCGGGACTGCGAAGTATTCTGCCGGATGGGCTGAAGATTGTCATGGGACCCGGATGCCCGGTGTGCATCACTCCTCAGGGTGAGATTGATGCCGCCATGGAACTGGCGGAAAAAGGCTGTATCATCGCAACCTACGGGGATCTGGTACGGGTGCCCGGTACAAAAGGCGCTCTTGAAGAGTATGGCAAAGATGTCCGTGTGGTGCAGGGCGTTCATAAGGCAGTTGAGATAGCAGAGAAGACTGACCGTGAGGTTGTCTTTATTTCCGTCGGGTTTGAGACGACCGCACCCACGGTCGCTGCCACGATTCTCCAGAATCCACCGGAAAATTTCAGTATTCTCAGCTGTCACCGTTTTGTTCCGCCTGCAATGAAGTTCCTTCTTGAACAGGGTGAGGCAAATCTGCACGGGTTCATGCTGCCCGGTCATGTCTGTGTCGTTGCCGGATACGAGGAGTATGAACAGTTTCCGGTGCCGCAGGTTGTCGCCGGGTTTGAACCGGAAGATATTCTGCTGGGTTTGCTGATGCTTGTCAAACAGGTCAAGGAGGGGAGAGCAGAGGTTGAAAATGCATACCCGCGTGCTGTTTGTCGTGAAGGGAACCCCAAAGCGATGAAAATGATGTACGAAGTCTTTGAGACCTGTGATGTGGAATGGCGGGGTTTCCCGATTATTCCGGATTCCGGTCTCAGGCTTAAAGACAAGTATGCGGCATATGATGCGCAGAAGAAATTTGGCATCGAGATCAAGCATGTTGAAAAGAACTCCGCCTGTATCTGTGATCGGGTGCTCCGCGGGGTAGCAGACCCCACTGACTGTAAACTCTTTGGAAAAGTCTGCACTCCCCGTAATCCTGTTGGACCGTGCATGGTCAGCCATGAAGGTGCCTGCAAAATATGGGCGCTTTATAACCAGAAAAAGTATTGATATCCCAATACTCTTTCCAAAAATATCCCGTTTTCATTCTTTCTTTAACGGATTTTTCACGTTGGAGGGAAATCCCTTAATATCATTGAGATGAATACTATGAGGCAGGTCCCGGTAGGGTAGCGGATATCCTGAGAGCCTCCGGAGCTTTCGACCCGGGTTCAAGTCCCGGCCGGGGCGTAAAGAATGAATGATTCTGTTTCCTCTTGGTGATAAGAGGTTCAATTCTTTTCTATTTTCTTGTGTTTAAATGTGGAATTATTCTATTACCGTAGTTTATGGTGTCACGAAGTGGTGTGAATTGTTTTGGGAAAGGTGAGTCCATTTCGCATCAATCGAACTGGTTCAGCGAAGACATGCCATACACGTGCCATTAAAATGGAAATCGAGTCAAAAAATTCACTCCAATCTCCGTTTCAATAACACAATATACAACCCATTAAACCCTCCCCGATAATAGGTAACGCCTGTTCCTTCCCACCCCTCTTTGCCTAACTTCTTGATCAATTCGTTTATCTTTTTCAGGCTGAACTCTTCAATAACGAGTTGTTCCCATTTTTCTGTTGTCATAGGTAGAGGTTGTGCCACATCAGCATAAAAATCTATGACCAAACACCCCATACTTATTTCAGTCATCATGCCAAATACCGCCGAGAAGGCATATGACACACCCTCCTCAACAAAACCACCTCAACGATACCCACAGCCCCTACCTTTTCCAGCATGCCGATAATCCCGTAGATTGGTATCCGTGGGGTGAAGAGGCATTTT
>JAAYIO010000201.1 GCA_012523385.1 Methanomicrobiales archaeon | reverse complement strand
TGCCAGCATCTATCTGAACACTGTTGAAACCGGTAATTTTACGAATCACACCTTCTCCGGTAAACCGGTGGGCACGTATAATGTTACTTTGGTGACGGATGGTTACGACACGCAGACCAAGATGGTCACCCTCGCAAAGGATGCTACCGAACTGGTGGATTTCACCCTCATCCCGGCTGGGATGACTCCGGTAGCTGATTTCACTGCCACACCACTTGTGGGATATGCTCCTTTGGCAGTCAATTTCACGGATATCTCCACCGGCAGTCCGTCTGAATGGCTCTGGAACTTTGGAGACGGGCAGAATTCTACAGAACAAAATCCAGTGCACATCTACCAGAATGCTGGCTCCTACACAGTCTCCCTCACGGTGGCGAACGGCTACGGCAGTGTGACAACGGAAAAGGTCGGTTACATCGGTGTTAGATACTATTCGAGCGGTAATGACGGAAGTTCATCGGATCCTACTGTGGGGCCCAACAACCCGGTAATTGCTTCGCCAACCGCGGAACCAACCGGTGCAGTCGATCCCACACAGGGAGTGACAACCCCGGATGAGTTTACCGAGACAGCTCAAATTCCGGTGGATTCTGACGGTGCGGCACAACGAACGGTAACACTCTGGGTGGAAGACCGGGCTGGATTCCTCACCATTGATGCCGGAGTTGTGGCACGGGATGCCACCGGTGCTCTCCGGGAAACTATCAGCATGGCTGCTGTTCCGGTCAGCTCCCTTACCCCACCATCCCCCGGAGAGATTGGTTCCATTGAGTACCCCGGTCTATTGTATGCCTTCGACTGTGGTCCTGATGGAATGACGTTCTCACCTGCAATCTCTCTCTCATTTGTGCTTTCAGAAGAGGAATGGGAGAGGTATAGCGCTAAGGCCGAAGTCGGATGGTTCAATAGTGTAACCGGCGCCTGGGAAGCGGTTACCGGAGTGGCGGATGCAGACACGCGGACGATCACGATTGAGATTGACCACTTCAGTACCTATGCTATTTTTGCAGAATTGATGCCGGAAGTGCCTCTGCCGGATGTGACCAAAGTGCCCGGCGGGCAATCGGATAGTTCATCGCTCTGGCTCTTTGGCGGTCTTGTTCTTGTCATTGCACTGGGTGTCGCGGGATATCTGGTTATCAGTAAAAGAAAGAAAGTATAAGTGAGAAAAAATCTCTGAAAATACCCTGGGGGTTTCCCTCATGGTAAATTTACTTTTTTTCTTTCCGAATTTCCTTTATTTTTCTTTCGTGGGGGTATGTCCCTCTCTCGTTTTGGAATAGCGATGTATGCTGTGCGATGACTCCCGTGTTCTGTTCGGAAAAACATTGTTTATCTGTCCTGCGGGGACGACTCGCGTAACAATTCGAGAGTCGCTAAGATTGCGGTGACCTGTATTGGATGATGCTATCGATGAAATCGGCTATTCTGAGGGATTCGCAGGCAACAGCACCAATATCTCAGTGACCGGCCGAAACGATTGATTCATTTTTCGATTTTAAGTTATAGCGCATATTGAGGCAATTATTATTAATTATCCATATTCCACGGATTTATATTGGTTGGAATTTGATTCTTTCGATGAACAAGAGATTAAATTCCTAATATTTATCTGTAGGAGGGATAAACGAAATAGATGAGTTATTTTTCCTATAATAGAGTGAGTCCTTTTCTCTGTGAGAAAAGATCATTCCTCATTTCTCTGATTTTTGGATTTGTAATCCTTGGTTGCGTTTTTGCATCTGTCCCATCTGCCACCGTATATGGTGCCGCTTGTATGGGACTTTGTTGTGCAGCGGTTTATGGTGTGCATACTGTTTACAACAGGGGATGGTTCTGATGGTGATGATACCGATGCCCGGTGGTATCTCCGGCAAGAAACCTTCTTCATCTTCTGTTTTATCCCATTTGAACGGCAAAATCATCCTTGTGGCAATATGTGCGATGCTCTTTGCTCTAACCGGTGTTGCCAGCGCAGGCAGCATTGGGGATGGTTCAGCGGATGATCCCTTTCAGATAAGTAATTCTGATAGGTTGATCGAATTGTCGATGGAGTCTGTCCTTTGGGACAAGCATTTCATTCTGATGAACGATATCGTCATCCCCGAAGGAACTTTGATGAATCCGATAGGGAATGAAACTAAAAAGTTCACCGGCACTTTTGATGGCAAAGACTTCACCATAAGCGGTTTTACGATTGTTGCCCCTAGTTCTGCTTATATTGGTCTCTTTGGTTATCTTGATGGATCTGGAAAGATCAAGAATGTAAAGGTTGTAGCCGGTGATGCTGGTGTTCTTGGAACACATAGAGTTGGGATACTTGTAGGTGAGAACGAGGGTGAAATTACCCATTGTTCTGCAACAGGCAGT
>JAAYIO010000200.1 GCA_012523385.1 Methanomicrobiales archaeon | reverse complement strand
TTGTATTAAATCTTCTGATATAATATTGGCGTATCTTTTATGTTTTGATATTAACCACTGTTTATCGTCAGATTTCTTATTTACGAGAGAATTTTCACCCGCAGGATTCGAATAGTTCAAACCCCTGAGGCATGGTTAAAAACGAGTGGGTAAAATGTGAGGGCCAAAAAGATATAATCTATCCGCTTATTTTGCTCGGTTCTGCTGCTGTGAGATATAGAGACTCACGGCAGCAGATATCGCCGCTGCTTCCTTGCCATGGCGTAGTGAGCCTGCAAGAGTCTGCATGCGGGTCTCTTCTTCCCTGATGAATCGGCTGAGATTCTTTTGCATATGATCTTCCTGCAGAAAATGCGTATGTGTATCTCCTGCGATGAAAGAGCGGTTATTCATAATTGCAAGGTGGAGAGGCAGGGTCGTCTTCACCCCGATAATCACATATTCAAATATCGCACGGCGCATGCGTTCAACAGATTCCGTTCTCGTACGGCCCCATGCGCAGAGTTTTGATATCATTGAGTCATACATTGGGGGAATGGAATACCCCATGTGAATTCCGGAGTCTACGCGTATGCCCGGCCCTCCGGGAGAACGATAGCGCACAATCTTTCCTGCATCTGCCTGGTAGTTATTCAGAGGGTCTTCTGCATTAATCCGGCACTCGATTGCATGACCATTCAAAACAATATCATCCTGTTCAAAAGGAAGGTCCTCATCTCCGGCGATGGCAATCTGCTGGCGCACTAAGTCAACACCGGTCACCATCTCGGTGACCGTGTGCTCGACCTGAAGGCGGGTATTCATCTCCATATAGTAATATTCCCCGTCTGCATAGAGGAACTCCACCGTACCCGCATTATAGTATCCTGAGGCTTCTGCTACCTTCAGGGCGGATGTTGACATCCGCTCGCGAAGTTCGTCTGTCATGATGGGGCAGGGTGCCTCCTCTACAAGTTTCTGGTGACGCCGCTGGATGGAACATTCGCGGTCGTAAAGATGGATCTTGTGACCAGACTTGTCTGCAAGCAACTGGACTTCGATGTGGCGCGGTTTGGACAGATACTTCTCGATAAATACCGTGGGATCACCGAATGCAGACGTAGCGATACGCATACCTTTCTCGATTGCTTCCTCAAGAGAGTCCTCATCTTCCACAATCTGCATCCCGATACCGCCGCCGCCTGCTGATGCTTTCACAATCACCGGGTAGCCGATTGCAGAAGAGATCTTTTTTGCCTCATCAAGGGTTGTGATGCCCTCGGGGGTATAAGGCAGAACCGGGACTCCGGCTTTATCCATAATACGTTTGGAGCCAAGTTTGGAACCCATCGCTTCAATAGACCGCCATGACGGGCCGATAAAGGTGATCCCTTCTTCCTCACACCGCCGGGCAAATACGGCATTTTCTGCAAGGAATCCGTATCCCGGATGGATTGCATCGGTGTCGCTCTTCTTTGCGATATCAATAATGCGATCCTGATTCAGGTAACTCTTAGATGGGTGCGCCTCTCCAACGAGAAATGATTCATCCGCATACTTGACATGAAGCGAATTTCTATCTGATTCTGAATAAATGGAAACGGTATCAATTCCCATCTCACGGCATGCACGCATGACACGGATTGCAACCTCTCCCCGGTTTGCAACAAGCACCCTTTCGAAATACGTCACTCGATCACCAGTAAGACGTCTCCATTCCGGACAGCGTCACCTACATCAACAAAGATGCTTGTTACCTTGCCGTCTGTCGTTGAGACGATAGGATTCTCCATCTTCATTGCTTCAAGAACGACAAGAGTATCTCCCTTTTTCACCTCGGCACCGATGCGGGTCTCAACTTTCAGAACCATGCCCTGAATATTTGATTTAATCCCACCTTTTAAGGCAGCACGGGGGATCTGCTTTGCTCCCATGGATTCGCCATCCCTGAGATCGCCGCCGGCAACTGAGAGAATACGGATGGCAAATATCTCGCCGTCAACCTCTACGTCCATTGTGGTGGGAATGAGATCTGCCCTCGCAGCACCGCATTCCACCTTGCATGGAATTAATTCTGCGACACGCTCACCACGCAAAAATGATGGTGCAATCGCCGGATAAAGGATATATGTGAGGATATCTTCGTCTTTTTTGACGATACCCTCTTCCCGTGCCTCAATGGCCATTCTCTCATAGGCGGGTTCGAGAAGATCGCCTGGCCGTCCGGTGAATGGCTCATCATTACCGATGATACGGCTACGAATCTCATCAGAGATAGGGGTGGGCGGTTTCCCATAGAGACCAAGCACATAGTCCTTGACTTCTTTGGTGACACTTGAGTAGCGTTCGCCTCCCATCAGCACATTGAGGACTGCCTGTGTCCCTACAATCTGGCTGGTGGGTGTCACAAGTGGTGGATACCCGAGGTCTTTTCGCACTCGGGGAATCTCCTTGTGTACGTCTTCTAAGCGGTGTAGCGCATCCTGTTCTTTGAGCTGTGATACCAGATTTGAGATCATGCCTCCCGGTAACTGATAGATAAGCACATCACTGTCAACTCGTTCTGAGATTGAGTTCACGAGCGGCGTGTACTTCTCCCGGATGGAAAGGCAGATGTTTCGTATCGGCCGGAGTTTCATCAAATCAATACCGGTGTCCCGGTCCGTTCCCATGAGACTTGCCACAATGCTCTCGGTTGGGGGTTGTGATGTGCCCATGGAAAATGGAGACATTGCGGTATCCAGAATATCAACCCCCGCCTCAATTGCGGCCTGATAACTCATTGGTGCGATGCCGCTTGTAG
This sequence comes from Methanomicrobiales archaeon, assembly GCA_012523385.1. Lineage (GTDB taxonomy): Archaea > Halobacteriota > Methanomicrobia > Methanomicrobiales > Methanomicrobiaceae > Methanogenium. The sequence continues at coordinate 1,844 of JAAYIO010000200.1, read as the reverse complement.
AATGACTGTGGAGGTCTATTGGAATGTCTATCTCTCTTTTAATACCAGCTACCAGTTCTCGCGTTGCTTCCGGCATAATAAGGCCGGCCATATCCTTGATGCATATAGAATCACATTCGAGTGCATAGAGATTCTTTGCCTGTTCAATAAAGCCCTCAATGCTATGCACCGGGCTTGTAGTATATGATATTGTGCCCTGAAGGTGTGCACCGATATCCCGGACAACCTCCATGGATTTTTGCATATTGCGGATATCATTGAGTGCATCAAAAACTCTGAAGATGTCGACACCATATCTGCCGGCCGCCTCGATGAACTTTACCACCACATCGTCCGGGTAATGTCGGTATCCGACAAGATTCTGTCCGCGCAAAAGCATCTGTATTGGTGTTTTCTCAAAACCTTCTTTTAAGGTGCGCAGACGCTCCCATGGGTCATCATTTAGGAACCGTATTGCAGTGTCAAATGTTGCGCCCCCCCATGCTTCCACTGAAAAAAATCCAACGGAATCGATGGCACGGGCCAGTTCTGTCATATCCTCTGTTTTAAGGCGGGTTGCTATCAAAGACTGGTGTGCATCCCTAAGGGTCGTGTCAGTAATTTTTACAGGATTAACAGTACTCATAAATCACCTCTAAGGGGAAGAATATTGATATTGTCGAACCTTTACAAGGTTGCTCCTGACTCTATAAATACCCAACGAATGATACGGAAACGGCCATAATTATGATGAATGAACCAAAAAATGCATAAATATCTATTTTGGAACGACTGAATGAAGGGGTATATGTCCCCCCTCCCTGATATCCCCGCGTTGCAAGAATTATTCCCTGTTCGCGTGCCCGGTAAATCTGCATAATAGTTAGGGTGAACCCCAGTGATATCAGATCATTTACTATCCCTCTGCTTCCTTTCAGCCGGATGGCATTTCTGATATTGTGAACATCTTTTTCGATGCGCCTGAGGGAGGAGACTGCCATCTCCGCAGTCAGTCCGAGGTCAAACCCGATATGATCGCCAAACGCCCAGACTGCCGTGTTCATCAGGTCCCCCTCCCGTCCGTGCCCGAACGCCCAGAATGCAATGAGGGTGATAACTATCATGCGGACTCCGTATGATATGCCATCGCCCCCGAATGCCTGTGTGAATACGGCAAGAAGAATTATTGCACCGAAGATAACACTACCGGCGCGTCTCCCCGGGAGGTTACGCTCTCCACGTGCTACGACTATCCACCAAAAAAGTGCCATCACTGCGCCGAATATTGAACTAAAGGCGGCAAATGAGAGCAAGAGGGTAGCCCCTAATCTCAGGCGTGCATCCTGCATAGCGCCTCCTCTGCATCCTGCAATCGGATATTTTTCGGGTGTGCACCCTCTTCAAGGGCACGGGTAAGATACCGGGGTGCCCCCTTCCATTTTGGGATCGCCTCCGGGACGCTTCCCCGAAAGACAAGAGCACCATCTTCAATTTCCCAGATATAGTCTGCTACCGGAAGAACTGCCTGTTCATGGGTGAAAATAATCATTATCGGGTGTTTTTTCTCTTCGATTGCAGCACAGGTGCGGGCTTTCTCTTTACAGTCGAGTCCCGCAAACGGTTCGTCCAGTATCACCGCATCCCAGTTGACTCCGAGAAGGCAGGTCAGATGCAGGCGTTTGAGTTCTCCACGGGAAAGAGTGAGGGTTTTCACCTGCTGCCTTCCTGCAAGGTCTGCCTTTTGGAGTGTCTCTTCCACCGGAAGATTCCATGACCGAATTTCATCTTTCACCAGAAACCCGGTCACATGATATTCGGGAAACTGCATGGAGAGGGTAAGGCGGGAGATTTCATCGCTCGTGACT
>JAAYIO010000199.1 GCA_012523385.1 Methanomicrobiales archaeon | reverse complement strand
CACCGTAGCGGGAACGGACGGCGTTGCGGTCTACACTGGCGGGTGGCAGGTCGTGATGTTTGCCATCGTCCCGATGATCGGAATAATGACCGCGGCCATATCAGTCAACGCTGCGCTGTATGGAGCGAAACGCTATGCAGAACTCAGGACCGTGCATCGCTACTCAACCGTTCTGGGCACGGCAATAGCGATTGGCATCAGTATCCTCACCTGGTTTTTTGCGCCGCAGATTGCGCTACTCTTTGCCTATTCACCGGAAAGCGCCCATATCTTGCCACAACTCACTGCATTTCTCAGGACGATGTGCTTCTTCTACCCCTTCGTTCCGATGGGGATGATGTCGTCCGGACTCTTCCAGGGAACAGGACGGGGTGTCGCCTCATTTATCCTCTCACTTCTGCGCAATGTGCTCTTCATTGCGTTATTTGCAGGTCTCCTTGCTCTTACCTTTGGAATGGGTGAGTCCGGTGTCTGGTGGGGTATCATGCTCGGTGACATCGCAGGTGGCCTTGTGGCATTCGGATGGGCGGCCGTGTATGTAAAAAGGCTCATTAAAAGAAACGAGGATACAAACGGTTCGGGGACGGGTGCTCTCACCCCTTAGAGTATCTATCAAAAAAGACCGGAACCAAATGTTCCGGTTCTGACACCCTGTTTTTTCCTAAGAATACTTCAGAGCCCGTTTTTGATGAGGTACTCATCCAAGACTGCAAGTGCAGGCTCCATGTCCCGCCGTCCAAAGCCAAACCGGATGTGCTCGTCACCGAACCCAAATACCGTTTCCGGAAGGAGGATGACGCCTGCCTTTCGAATGAGGGTGTCGCAGAAGGCTTCTGCACCTTCCTTCCCCAGATAGCGGGGGAAACAGACCGGGCCTGCCATCGGCTTTTTGCAGGAGAAGAGATCGAGATGACGGGCAAAGAAGGCGTTGAGCAGGTCACGGTTATCCTTCGTTATCTGCCGATTGCGGGCAATGATATTATCCTTGTTTCGAAGAGCAACAGTAGAAAGAAACTCCGCCGGAGCGCTGGTGCAGATGGTGGTGTAATCCTTCCATGCAATGAGACGATGTATAAGATCCATGTTCTGTGTGGCGACCCATCCCAGCCGGAGGCCCGCAAGACCAAAACTCTTTGACATCACGCCGACCGATATGCCCTTTTCATACCATGAGGCAACCGACGGGAGCAGGTCAGAGGAATGGTACTCACCAAAACGGTAGACCTCATCTGAAAAGAGCCATATGTTTTTTTCCTCAGCAATCCGGATAAGTTCATCCAGCTCTGCAGCCGAGAAATGGAAACCGGTGGGGTTGTGCGGCGTATTGATCACGATGCACCGGGTATCCGGGCGTATAAGAGACCACAACTCCGCCATATCCGGGCGCCATCCATCCTCTTCTTTCATCTCCCAGTATGATACCTCGGCCCCGATGTGCCGGGCAATCTCGTGGAGGGACTGGTATGCCGGAGAGAGGACGATCACATGGTCGCCGGGGCTAAGGAGGGCATGCATAGTAAGAAAAATTGCCTCCTCGGCGCCTGCAAAGACAACGCACCGTTCCGGTCCGATGTCTCCAGAGAGTGCGGATATCTCTTCTCTTAGTGCCGGGTCTCCCTGCGTTTCGGTATAATTAAACCGCATCGCACGGAAGGCATCAAGTGAACCCGCTTCCATCGCAAAGATTTCGCCGGCAGACCAGGTCTCACAGTCAGCGGCCGAAAGCATGTAGGGGGCGGTAAATTCGTACTTTCCGAAGTAACGTTCAAGGGCAAAGGGGGGAATTTGCAT
>JAAYIO010000198.1 GCA_012523385.1 Methanomicrobiales archaeon | reverse complement strand
TCTCAGCCGATGCCCTGCTCTCTGTCTGAGCAAAGACAAACCGCCTATGATGCTCCTCTAATAAACGCTCCCGGTCCTTTGGCGCCACCATGCTGAAAAAAGAAGGTTTTTCCCCAAAAAATGTATTATCTTTCCCGGTTATCCGGTGCATCTCATCGTTTGTAAGGAGAATTTTTCCATTTTCATCAAAGATGACCATCCCTGACCCAGTGTTTTCAAAGAACGTCTGGTAACGTTCTTCACTTTTCTGGTAGGCTTCTGCGAGTTCTTTCGTGTTCCTGAGATCAATGAATGTTTCTAAAAGGAAGTCTTCCCCCCCGAGATTGATCCACAGGCCAGTCTTGAGAACCGGAATTTCAATACCTGATTCAGTGAGGAGTTTACGCTCCGTCCTATCAAAGGAGATCCCAAAGTCCATCACCGGACAGTGATCCATCTCGGTGGGGCAGAGGACCCGGTGGCAGGTTCTGCCCAGCAGATCATCGTCCGAACGATACCCTGAGAGAGTTAGCGCGACGTCATTGATGAACCGGATACGCTTGTTCTTGTCGATTACCACGATGCCATACGGGATGGCATTCAGAATATACCGGATGGCAGAGATGGGAAAGTCAGTAAAGATATCAGGGAGGTCAACCCGATCATTTCGGGCCAGCAGATCAGCCTTTGAAAGTGATGGTGTGCTGGGGGCAACAGGTGCGAGTGACGCAGATGTTGGCATGCCTCCCGGCCCGACCTCAACTGCATGGCAGATGATGCCGCTGATGGGGCGGTTCTTTTCCTGCAAGGGAGTTACCGTTAACACAAAGGTGCCGTGGCGGGCCATTTGGTCAGGCATGTGCACCATGCCGCTGATTCTGCGCCCGTCTACAAGGGCACGGCGGCAGAGATCCGGGATGCCGGTAGCCACTCCGCCCGGGATGACTGCATCCACGGTCTTACCTACGATATCGTGAAATTCCCGATCTATAAAGCTGGTATGGGCAGCATTCGCAGCGATGTAGCGTAGATCAGGCGCGAGAGAGAATACCTGTGCCGGTAATGCATCCAGCGCTGCCTGAGCCGAAAGAGACCAGTCCTGATTCATATAGATACTCCAACTCCGGATTCCAGCGCCTCAAACGGCCTACTGGACACATCCAAACTATGCCTGAGAGCAGATCGAATCTGTTTAGGTAGTTGAAAAGGATGGATATCCGAACGTTATCCAACATGGGTTCTTTTTACCTGATAATTACTTGGGTCTGTCAGGTAGCACCTAAAATCTAAAAACTAAAAAATATGTCAAAAAATAGAATTAACGGAATTTAGTGTCATTCCACCGCAAACATAAGGAAATCGAGTCCATCAGCAATTCCGAGGAACCCAAAGATGATGCGGATATACTCATTATAGAGGCCCGTCATCATCCTATATTCTCCACCAATAAATCCGCCATCTTCCACATCAGGCGCCGAAGTTGCCATCAGTGCGGTGGTCTGTGGCGGGGTGGCAGTCGCGGGAGGATTGGCGATAATGTTCATCGCATACATATTCTTATAGCCGTTTTCATCCGCTATCTCAAGGGAGACTCTGTAGGTTCCGGGCGATGAGTAGACAACATTGGACGGCGATTTCCCGGTATAGGTCTGGCCATTGCCAAAGTCCCATTGATAGGATTTGATGCCGGTTCCGGTGGAACTGTCCACAAATCTTACAGAGAGCGGTGCCGTGCCACTTGCCGGGGAAGCAGTGAATCTGGCATTGAGCGGGACCGTAATGACGGTGACCTTCTTTAAAATAATGTCAGTACCGCCACTGTTCTTGACGAACAGTGTCACATCATAAACACCTGGATACTGATAGGTGTGCTGAGGATTCTGGAGCTTGCTCTCACGGTTGCCAGTGAAGTCCATCTTATCATCAAAGTCCCACTTCCACTCGGTGATGCCACCCCCGGTGGAGGTGTCAGTGAAAGATACGGGAGTCCCCACCATCGGGGTTGAAGGCTCCCATTTGAACTCTGCTTTTGGTTCTGGGCCAATGGTTGGTGTTGGTGTTACAGTCCCGACGGTGATGGTTTTCGTGATGGTGGCAGAATATCCGCCTGCCTTTGTGATGATGAGTTTCACGTCATATTTACCATCTTTGGCATATTTATGCGAAGGATTCTTTACATAAGCAAATTTGTTATCTCCAAAAATCCATTCCCATTCGTCAGGACTCCCGGCAGACTTGTCGGTGAAGGTAACATTTTGGTCTGTCTTTGGATTTTCGGGGTAAAAACTGAAATCTGCATCCAAAGGATTAGGCAGTTTAACGGTAACGGACTGTTCAACGGGATCGGATGTTACACCACCTTTGGTAACAGTAAGAATGACTTTTTTAGTGCCGGCGGTTGTGTATGCGTGAGATTGAGTCTGACCTCTGCCATACTGTCCATCACCAAATTCCCAGTTCCACTGATCGATGCCCCCCGTCGTTGATGAACCAGTGAAGGA
>JAAYIO010000197.1 GCA_012523385.1 Methanomicrobiales archaeon | reverse complement strand
CCGCCTTAACTCAGACTGGTAGAGTGCGCGGCTGTAGTTTAGTTTGCCGGTTGACGGTAACTGCGCGGCTACCGCGATGTCCCCGGTTCGACTCCGGGAGGCGGGACTTGTCCTTTGTGTGTGCGAATTGCCCAGGTAGTGTAGTGGCCTATCATGCAGCCCTGTCACGGCTGCGACACGGATTCGAATTCCGTCCTGGGCGTACCTGTTTTTGAGTATTTTTGTAACGCAATGTCTGATTGATTGTCTCCTCGTTAAGCTGGTATTTCACCTATATCTTTTGTTGCGCTGAATGGTCTCTTCTTTTGTTAGCTCAGGATGGTGACACCCGCTATGGGATGTGCGTGATGATGTGGTTTTAGAGGGTCACAGATGCTTGCGACCGTTTTTTTAATTTCAAAAAGTCTTCATCTCTTCTAAGCCATTCTTTGTTTGCTTTGGTGGTTCAATAAGGAAAATATTGCTTCATGTGACGAGAAAAACCCAAATGATTCACATGGTTCCTTTAGGGTGTTCCTCTTTTGTTGGTCCATTTGGATTCAGGCGCTTTTTCCATATCTCTGTGGAGAATTACTCATGGATAATAACTCCGAATTGGGTGTTTTGCTACTACAATCACTTCAGATTGAGAGATTTTTAAAAAAGATGGTAATGGTTTGGAGGTTAACGTTCCACCATGTGCCAGGCGGCTACTTCTTTGCCAAGATTAAGTTTCAGGTATGCCTTTGCAGGATCAAAGTCGTGTGGAACCAAAAATACCAACACGCCCTCAAATTTCCCCTTTCGGTCCAGTTTCACAGAGTAATATGGGTATCCAACTGGCTTGATTTCCCCGACAGACGGTGAGGGTGTGAGACTTGCATAATCAGCTCCATTATAGACGATAGTGAAATCTTTTGCGGCTGGTGTGGTGATGCGCGAGGATCCGCTTCCGCGGTACCCGAGGTGATTGAACTCTACAACCGGGAATATATACTTGTATCCATATCCCGCAACATTTCTCTCGCTCTTCCCGTCCTTCATCAGTGTATACATATTTGTGCAGCTGAATGAACTGAATTTAGCTGATATATCGTTTCTTTTACCGCTGTCCAGGTAAGTATAACTTTCACGCATATACTTTGCATCGGGGAAGAGTTCGCCTTTGGGCAACTCAAAAAGAGTTGTTTGGATGGTATTCATATCCAGTGCTGCCAGTGCTTCGTTATTGTTTGAAAACCCCTTCTGGACATAGGTATTACCGGTTTTCACCGGTTCCACCTCGGTGAATGCCGCGCCATACCAGAAGTAGGTACCCGCATATCGATAATTTCGTATGCCCTCCAGGAAATTGTCTACAACATCTGCGTAATGGGGGTCTATCGGAAGTTGGACAATCTCATCCTCGATCTCTGCTGCACGGTTTATCATCTCTTTTGATGCTTTTGCCATCCCGCGGAAATCTGAACTGGCTGAATACCCAGATACAGAATAGATGTAATTCTGCATCTCGATACTATATCGCCCGAGAAGACCTTTTAGATCATCTCTGGATATGTAGAGTTTGTATTCATCGATTACTCCATTGGACGATGCAGCATCTGAAGAGAGACTATCGATTCCCTGAGATGCAAATAGAGCAGTTTCGAGATTTTCATATGGCACAACGTCTGCGGATTTGTCTATGGTCACTGGGGACCATGCAGGCAGGGAAAGGTAGGTATCTTCTGTCCAGTCTTTCCTCAGTGCTTCTGCTTTCTTAGCAGTGAGTGATGCCTGAAATCGCGGTGATGGTGTCTTATCTGTACGGTATGAGACAGTTACATACCCGGTATCCTTGCCTGCAACGCCATTAAGCATTTCATAGGCAATAGCGGAAGCATCGGTCAGATGTCTCCAAT
>JAAYIO010000196.1 GCA_012523385.1 Methanomicrobiales archaeon | reverse complement strand
GTACGGACTACACTCGGCCCAAAAGGCATGGATAAAATGCTCGTTGACACCATTGGCGATGTCGTCATCACCAATGACGGTGTGACCATCCTCAAAGAGATGGATATCGAGCATCCCGCAGCAAAGATGATGGTAGAAGTCGCAAAGACCCAGGATGATGAGGTCGGCGACGGAACCACAACCGCAGTTGTCGTTGCAGGTGAACTCCTGAAACGGGCAGAGGATCTCCTCGATCAGGATGTCCACCCAACCGTTATTGCACACGGATACCGTCTTGCAGCAGACAAGGCACAGGAACTGGTCAAAGCAATTGCAATCGATGTGAAAGTTGACGACATTGCAATGCTGAAAAAGATCGCTGAGACCGCAATGACCGGCAAGGGTGCAGAGGCCGCAAAGGAAAAACTCTGTGAACTTGTTGTCCGCGCTGTCACCATGGTCGCTGACGAAGACAACACCGTTGACACTGACTTCATCAAAGTTGAGAAGAAGGTCGGCGGCACTATCGATGACTCTGAGATCATCGAAGGCGTTGTACTTGACAAGGAACGTGTCCACCCCGGCATGCCAAAACTTGTTAAGGATGCAAAGATCCTGCTCCTCAACGCTGCGGTCGAATACAAGAAGACCGAAGTTGACGCTGAGATCTCTATCACCAGCCCGGATCAGCTCCAGTTGTTCCTTGATGAAGAAGAGCGTATGATCCGTGGAATCGTTGACAAGGTCATCAAATCCGGTGCAAACGTCCTCATATGCCAGAAGGGTATCGATGACATCGCACAGCACTACCTTGCAAAGTCAGGTGTGCTTGCGGTTCGCCGTGTCAAGAAGTCCGACATGACCAAACTTTCCCGTGCACCCGGCGCATCCGTTGTCTCATCCATTGATGCAATTGAAGCATCAGAACTTGGTGCAGCAGGCCGTGTCGAGGAAAAGAAGGTCTCCGGCGAAGAAATGATCTTTGTAACCGAATGTGTCAACCCCAAGGCAGTGACCCTCATTCTCCGCGGCGGCACAGAACACGTTGTCGATGAACTCGACCGTGCACTCGAAGACGCACTCCGTGTTGTCTCCGTTGCCGTGGAAGACAAGAAGTTCGTCGTAGGCGGCGGTGCACCAGAAATTGAAGTCTCCCTGCGTCTCCGTGATTACGCAGCGACTGTCGGTGGCCGTGCGCAGCTCGCAATTGAAGCATTTGCAATTGCACTTGAGATCATTCCCCGCACCCTTGCAGAGAATGCAGGTCTCGACCCCATTGACATGCTCGTTGAGCTCCGCTCTGCACATGAAACCGGCAACAAGACCGCAGGTCTTGATGTCATGGCAGGAAAGGTAACTGACATGCTTGCAGCTGGTGTCATTGAGCCACTAAGGGTTAAGACCCAGGCAATTGCATCCGCAGCTGAAGCGGCTGTTATGATCCTCCGTATCGACGACGTCATCGCATCTTCCGGCAAGGGCGGTCCATCACCAGAAGCGATGGCAGCAATGGGCGGAATGGGCGGCGGCATGGGCGGAATGCCACCTGGCATGATGTAATCCCCAACCCATTCAAACCCCCTATTTTATACTTATTTTTGTCGAAACCACGGTTTCTTTCAGACTCAAAATCGGAATATGAGAATTGTTTGCTAACAAACGATGCACTCAAGAGAGATTTATACGGCCTGGTTCAGAGAGTTATTCAGTCATTTTTTATCCAGTACATAAAAAGATATTTGCGGTGTGCACGCATGAGAAAGGATTTTTGTGTGAGCATTACCTAACCAGCGATAAAAATAGTCCTGCAACCAGCCCATTGGCTGATCACCGGGTGCAGAGATTTTTCAACCCATAATGAACACATTTGGACATACCCATTTATTCCGGTTTGAACGGGGGTATATTCTGAACCGTGATGGGCCGGTAGAAATTCAATAGCACCATCAAAATGGATTATGTTCTCTTTTCAGAATACCTGCAGGTGACAAACAGGCCGACTGCCAATAATGACACGATAACAGAAAAAAAGGACGCAGATAACCATTCAGAGGCAGGTGGGGTTTGCATCGTGATATCACATAACCGTGCTTCTCCCGCCGAAAGAACGACTGAACTCTGATAGTCAGGATAGTCTGTATATGTCAGTTTTATCTGGTGCGTTCCCTGAGCCAGACCCGTTACCGTAAGTGGTGTAACACCCCGGATCACTGAATCCAGACTTACCTCAGCTCCTGTAGGTTTTGATGTGAGGGAAAGAGTGCCTGACATATTTGTTGCCTCCTCTATTGTTTGAAGAGAAAAAGATTCGACTGTTACACCCGTATTGGTGACCGTTACGGTGCGGGTAGCACTGGTATACCCAACCTTTTTGATCTCGATGCCATGCAAACCTACAGAAATGTCACCCACCGTCATAGGCGTGATGCCATAATAGACTTCATCCAGATAGACCTCTGCACCCTCCGGTGATGAACGTACAGACAAACCTCTGGCATAATGCTTCTGAAGGAGAGAGGCAGACACTTCAGTGGTTTTTTCTGCTGAAACGATGGCGGTCTCACTCCACGTCTTATACCCCGGAGAGATGAGTTGTATCGTATATGTCCCTACCGCTAATCCGGTCACAGTATGGGGGGTATTGCCATATGCTTCCCCATCGATCAAAAGTTCTGCATGGTCCGGGGATGATGATACGGAGAGGTTGCCGGTTTTTGGTATTAATTGCTTCATCTTTAGATGGATGGGCACATGCTGCAGTTCACCGGCAACCACCGGGAGGGGCATTATAGTGGTTTCGTATCCATCCATGATTGCTTTGACCCGGACATACGGTCGGGGTCGGGAAGAAATAACGCAGACGGTTAAGGATCCCTTCGAGATCTCTCCCTTGTATTCATTGTCAAAATAAATGGCAGCACCGTTTACGTTTGCATAGATATCATAATATGAGATTATCTCTGGTCGTTCCGCTGTAACAGGGATGATAGCGGACAGGCACATCAGACACGTGACAAGCACCATAAACAAACGGAGGGATGGCATTTTGTTCATGCCACGTAATACGGTGGTTGCTATTTATCATTATCTACGGACATGTAGTTTGAAATGTCTTTTTTTGAATGAAATGGTGCGATATAGAAATTATCGTTCCAATTTCATCTTAACGCACCATTTGAGTGATAATCAATATATCATTCAGAAAATCGGCATTTTTGTCAGGGAAAATATTTGGTGAGACCGATATTGCCTCCTGTGTCTGCGTGAGGAGACGATGTTACGTCATAAAAGGGAGAGAAAAGTGGCGTTCAAGCAAAGCCCCCGCTCGGGGCGGTTTGGATATGAGAACCGAACAGATGGGGGCCTTCAGCGACGCAGAATAAAGACGGAGAACACGGAGAACACGGAGATCATGGTGATCATACGGAGATACCGCACGACATGACGTCTGTAGATGGAGCCGGATATGAGTAAAAAATATGGAGAAATGGGTAACCGAGAAAAGACGAGTTAATCTTCATCCCGTTCCATGATAATGGCTTTTTTTGGGCACTCTTCGGCGCAGATGCCACAGCCTTTGCAGTATTCAAGGTCGATTTCAAGATCGACACTGATCGCTGCATCCGGACAGTACAAACGGCAGAGTCCGCAGTCGTTGCATTTTACCCGGTCAACTACCGGCCGGAACGTACGCCATGTGCCCGTCTTTCCTGCTGCACCCTCGCCGGGTCGGGAAATCGCCAGTTTAGCACTCATATCTCAAGCTCCTCATAGGCACGCAGTGCCGCTTCCACATTTCGTTCGTCCCTGAATGTCTCTGAAATGACTGTTTTGGCAGATTCCCGTGAAATTAGTCCCATTTTTGCAATGGCCCCAATAAGAGGCGTGTTGAGAATGGGGCTTCCGGAAATCACCAGATCAAGCGAGAGTGCAATGCCGGTCAGATCAACCGGATAGGTCGAATGCCCCTCTACCTCTGTTCCTATCTGGCTGTTGATCAAAACAGTACCATCAGGTTTTATGCCGTGCAAAACATCAACCACCTGCATAATAGATTCATCCAGGACGATCACCAGATCAGGGTTTCTGATCTGGGAATAAATGCGAATTGGTTCATCATCGATACGAATAAACGAGACAACAGGTGCACCCCGGCGTTCCGCACCGTAAAGGGGCGTTGCCGTTGCATATTTCCCGTCCAGAAATGCTGCATATGCAATCAGTTTTGCAGCAGTCACGCCGCCTTGTCCGCCGCGTGAGTGCAGGCGTATCTCATACATCAGTCAACCACCCCGAACCAGTGTTCTGTCCCCGGCTTTCGTATCCTGACAAACTCTACAATATCATCATAGGTCACTTCCTGTCCGCCGAGACCGGCAATCACACTAAACGGTTTGCAACCGCTTTTGGCCTGCAGTTCACCTGCAAGAACCCCCCCATACCCGAAGGAGTAGTCGCGGTCAATCACGACTACCTCCTTTCCATCGAGGTCAGGCACAATAAACGGCCGGAACCAGCGCATACGGATGGCACCTGCGGCAATTCCTTCATCCCGGAGGATGTCGACAGCGACTTCCATCTCTTTCCCTAATGTGCCCATCGCAATGATGACCACATCTGCATCCTCACAGCGGTACTCTTCATAGAGATGATATTCGCGCCCGAATCTGCGTGCAAAATCAGCTTCAGTCTCTTCAATGACTGCGATGGATGCCCGCATACCGCGTTCCATATCCCGGCGGAAGGTAAAGTGAGTGTTTCCGGGAGTCAGAGTACCGTAGCCACCGGGATTTTTGATATCAATCGCATGAGGCGTTGCCGTTGGTGGCAGAAAGTCACCGGGTTCAACCGTCTCAAACGTCTGCGTGATATGCGTCAGCAGGAAGCCGTCAAGATTGATCATTACCGGAAGAAGGACATCAGTATGTTCTGCAATTCTAAATGCCATCAGAGTGGCATCATAGGCTTCCTGAACGGTTGAGACATAGACCTGCAGCCATCCGGTGTCACGCATGGATATGGAATCTGAATGCTCCGCACCAATGTTCCACCCGGGACCAAGAGCACGGTTTGCATTTGCCATCACAATCGGGAGCCTGGCCCCTGCTGACATGTGCAGCATCTCGCACATATAGACCAGCCCGTGGGAACTGGTGGCAGTAAAGGTTCGTACACCTGTCGCAGCAGCGCCAATACAGGCCGCCATGGATGAATGTTCGGACTCGACCGGAATGTAACGTGCGGCCATTGAGCCGGCTGTAACAAAATTTGCGAGTTCTTCAACGATCTCTGTCTGCGGGGTAATGGGGTATGCTGCAACAACTACTGGTTTTGCATCCCTGACCGCCATTGCCACCGCTTTGTTGCCTGTTCCGAATGTCAGCATATGCCATCAACCTCCCGCTGAAGGCGGACAATCGTATCCTCGACCATCTGTTGCATCTTTACCGTTTCCTCTGCAGTGATCTTTCTAAAACGCCCCTGCACAGAGAGGTAATCCTCAATCGGAATCCGCTTCTTCATCGCTGCCTTAGAGGCGCCTGTGATCGTGAGTTTCCCGTTCTCGCGCTCATAGAGCACCCAGAGACCTGACTTCACGGCAAGTTTACCCATCTCAACAGTCTTCTCCGATGGGAAACGCCAACCGGGGGGACACGGTGCGAGCACATGCATAAACTTCGGGCCAGGGATAGACAGCGCCTTCTCCACCTTATTGTAAAGGTCCTGAGGATATGCGGCACAGGCAGTTGCCTGATATACGGGATGGTGAGCCGCTACAATTGCGTCCAAATCTTTTTTATGGTCTTTTTTACCGCCCGGTGTAGTGGTCGTCATTGCACCCAGCGGAGTTGCACCAGACCGCTGCATGCCGGTATTTGAGTATGCCTCATTGTCGTAACAGATATAGAGAAAATCTGTCCCCCGTTCCAGCGCACCCGATAGTGCCTGAATGCCGATATCAATCGTGCCGCCGTCACCGGCATAGCAGATCACATTGGTCTTTTTTCCCTCTGCACGGAATGCCTCACTCATTCCTGATGCAACAGCGGCAGCAGAAGCAAATGCGACATTATAGACCGGCAAATTCATCGCGGTTGTGGGGTAGACTCCCTGTATCACGCTGGTACAGCATGCCGGGATCACAAGTACCGTATCCGCTCCTGCGGCTTTTGTCACATAGCGCAGAATAAGGGATGACGGGCACCCTGCACACGCAGATGTGGTTTTGAGTAAAAACTCTTCATCAGGTATAGCCATGGTATACAGTCTCTCATTAGGGTATTTCACATGAATAATAATGAAGTATTGGGTTGGCTCATTTCCGGCAAGGCCGGATAGGGGACACCCCATCAACCTTCATTAGGGGCGGTAAAATCAATGACTTCGCTCGTAAAGGTGGAAAGATGGGTCATCAGCACCGGGTTCAGCCCATTTTCAACGGCTATCAGAAAACCCGGCATGCCCAGAATTGCCATTTTACTCGTCATGAAATGAGTAAATTTCGAGATATCCTCAGATGAGAGGTAAATAAGCATGGTACTGATGCTGTCTAAGACAACACAGGTCCTTGTGCCGGAGAATTCTTTCAGCATTTCGCTGATTGCCACACTGAGATTCGTAAGATTGCGAGGATTGTTGATAAAGACCGCACGGTCAATATCCTCAGGAAGTGTGCCAAGGGCATATTTTGAGACGGCATCGATAAAGATGATCTTCTCAAGATCAAGATTGTTCTTTGCATACGTCCGTTTCAGGATGGGTGAAGGTTGGTTAAAGGTAATCATAATTATCTGGTACTGCAGGTCCTGGATCTCCCGCACAAGGCGTACATTATTCTCCTTGAGCATAGATGCCGATGAAAAAACCAGAAATGAATCCCCTCCCTCCAGTTTTTCTGCAGTAATCTTGTTCATTGCTGATTCATGCTCCTGTATGCTGCCGGGATCTCAGTCATCCCGGTGACGATTGCATCATTGAGCTCCCGGAGATTTTCAACAACGCTTGCTGCCACCTGTATCTGAACTTTAATGATTGCCTTCATCTCTTCAGGGTTGCAATCTCCTTTTTCAGCTTCACTGAGCATCTCCCGGAGAATCCCTTCAATCATAGAGACCGGTGTTTTCAGCCGGACGGTTGCTTCAGCTATGTAGGCGAGCACATCTTCGTTTGCTACAAGAAGGCCATATTCCGCTTTTTTCCTTGCTTCCAGTTCCAGAAGTGCGGTATTCTTCATCTCACGACATGCCTGAATCTCTGTCGTCAGGTTTGTTACATCCTCACAGACAAACATCGCATAATACCCTGCCTGATGCTCCAGCGGCAGAACGGTGGTCTGTTGCCGTCGCATGCTACCGTCCGCAAGCGGTGCATCAAAGATATATGTGTGAAACTGTGATGAGAATACAACCGGAGGGCTCCCCGTGAATATGCTTTTGAGCCGGTCCTGAAATGGAGTCTTGTTTATTCGGGAAAAATGGCCCCTGAGGTCAGTCCCTATCATTTCATCCCGTTTTTTTCCGGTCCACTGTTCCATACAGGAGTTCCAGAAATGAACGGAATAATCGCTGTCGGTGATACACACGCCAACCGGCAGGTATTCAAGGACATTCCATATCGCATTCCCCAATATTTGGGTCATATCCATTATCCCCCTGATTCTATCGTTCGGGTTAGAATTTTCTCCAAAGACGAGATTTCAAGAACCATCATAATATAGCCGTTCACCTGAATTTCACTGACCAAAAAACGGGTATTTACGATGACTGCGAGCATCTGCTCATCGATAGCATTCCTCTGAAAAAGGGAGTGAACGGTCCCCTCCTCATAGCGGGGGGGCGTATAGTTAATTCGTTCTTGCAGGATGTTCCCGATGGATCCCATGATGCCATTAATACAGATATTGCCGACTTCTTTCAGGGTCTCTTCCATCATGACATCCATATCGTGTTTGTCATATTCTTCTCCGGTGATGGCATATATCAGGGCAGCAGCACCTGCCTTATCAAAGATCAGTGCGGTTGAACCGGATATAAATCCATCAAAATTGATCCTCACTGCTGATGAAAGGGCCCCATCGAACGATGCCGAATGAGAACCCAGTTCTTTCATCCGTATTACTTCGACCACCGGAACTTCAAGGATTATGCGTGCACGAGTCAGTTCATTCAGGGTCCCTGCGGTTCTGCCGATACCAATATTTATGAGCTCTCTGAGAATATCCATGCCATATTCAGGGATCTCTTCAAGCATGCCTATGTGCCCCGCGATCCCAGATATTCTACAATAACCGCCTCTGCTTCATCGTGGTTAACCGGTTTATTGAGAAACGCTTTGGCACCCAGATTCATACAGTCACTCCGTGTTATTTCCTGAATATCTGCGGTGATGACGACGATGGGAATGCCAAGTGATTGGTTTTTCGCATCTTTCAGGACGTCAAACCCATCATATTCCGGCATCAGCAGATCCAGAAAGATGAGATCCGGTTTCTTGTCTTTGGCAATTGCCAGACATTCGTACCCGTTTTTTGCTTCTAACGGGATGTGACCGCTTTTTTCCACAATGGATGTCAAAATCCGCCGCTGAAAAAGCGAATCATCGCATACAAGGATTGTACCCATTTTATTTCCCCGTAATACCTACTTAGATTTATTTATATTATTATTAGATAATTATGCGTGTCCGAACCTCGACTTTCTCAAACCTTAGTGTTTAATATATCATACATTCCTTGAGTTGTATTAGGTGTTGATCAACAATGAGCCCGGAACCTGAAGATAGGATCATATCTGGCGCCACAGGAGAAGGTAATCGCCGGAAAGCCGATGCATCAGTGGTATTGAACCAATTGCGGGGTATAAAGACTCCCGAAAATGAGGAAACTACATCCGCGGATAAAATAGACAAAAGAGACGAAATCTCTTCAGATCAGCCTGTTAAGGTGGTGCCCTCCGCAGTTATGTCATCCCGTGATGAAGTCCCTCTGAATACTGATGAAATTCGGCGTAAACTAAACAATGAGGACGCAGACCGAAAGATTCGCGAACAGTTAGCCAGTGCACAGAAGTGGGAAGAAAAGCAGAAGATCATTGCACACGAGCGTGAAGTCCAGAAAAAAGAGATTGAACGAGAGATTGAAATTGACTCTCGGAAAAAATTGGTTGGAAAATGGAAGCGAAACGCAGTTATCGGCGTAGTTCTTCTCATCCTGATCATTACCGCGGGGATGCTCACCTTCTCGATAAAGCCAAATCTTCCGGCTACGCATGACTCTTTTCCCTATGTCAGTTCCTATAATGTAAGAGTCGCGCAGGGAGAGCCGGTTAATTTCGCTGGGGTTCCGATGACGGTTTCCGGTTCTGGGGAGAAGGTTATTGTCAGCATGAGCGGCGGCATAGGGACAGAGATCGCTGTTGGCGATAAAATAACTCTTTCTACACCAAAACGGATGGTAATTCGGGTATACGGCGTGACGCTCTTTGAAAGTGATTATCAGGTTGTCGCAAAATTCCGAGGTTATGTCCAGGCGACCAGCCAGAATGATTTCACCGTCGCCGTGATGACAACCCGCCCGGTGCCCGAATGGGCGGTTGGGATAATTATGCCGGATGGTGTAGATATCATTCCGGTGAGCGGAGACGATTTCTAACCGTGTGAGATCAATTCATCCCCATTTTTTAAGAATATATAAATACCGTGAGTACAGTGTTTGTTATATATCGTTACATGAACAGTAGTAACAATATATGAGGAGTAAATAGAAAATGACTGAAGAAAAAACTAATAAAGTCTCTTCACCGGCAGGAATGCCCAAGGAAACACTAACTCAGAAGGAACCATCAGTACCTTCTCCTGAGGTTGCAGGCATCTCTGAAGCAGAACGGCAGAAAATAATCGCTGAAGAGCGACAGCGGGTAAAAGAAGAGGAGAAACTTAAGGAGAGCGCAGTAAAATCTTATAAAAAGGAGAATAAGAAGGGAATTGGATTTTTTAAGCTTCTCCTTGTTCTTCTCGTCCTCGTTGTTGCGGTGGTGGCTGGGGGATATATTACGTTCAGTGCGTACGGAATGCAGAGTGCCTGGGGCCAAAATTATCCGTATGTTGCTACCTATGACGTTTTATTGCCTGACAGTTCAGAACTCATCTTCGGAAATGTCCAGGTTCTTGCCGTCAGTGCAGGAGATGAAGTAACTTTGAAGATCGGAAATGAACGCCAGATACTCACCAAAGGCATACCAGCGGAATATCAGCCCGCTCACATTACAGTGAAGACGTATGGCGTTACCCTGCGCGAATCTGATTACCGCCTGACGGTTACCTATCGCGGTCTGGTAGAGAATCGCTTGGATTTCCTTATCACTGCCCGCACCTCTGCACCTCCGATGTCATCCTGGATGACTGGATTTATCGTTCCTTCCCGTGCAACAGTCCGGCCGGTTTAATCCAAAAGGACATTCACTTTTTTCATCGCTTGAAATAATTGGCTTCGTTCTCTGAATGCACGTATCATACGCTCGCTCTTTTCGATCGGAGCGAATGCGATTCCACAGTCGATATCCCAGAGAATCAGCCCTTCCGGTGGGGCGGGGGGAGGATGGCGCATGCCGGGCGTTCCCGTCAGAAGTGCAGAGATGTCGTCAGTGCCCAATTCATTTCTGCCCACCTCAATAAGGGAGGTTACAATGCAACGCACCATATTCCAGAGAAATCCCTGAGCGGTGATTTCATACACATAAAATCCATCTTCAGAACGGATTTCGGATGAAAAAATTATCTTTTCAGGGTTTTTTCCTTCCAGACGCGAAAAATGGGTGAAATTATGGGTTCCCGTGAAAAGCGTTGCAGCCTCCTGCATGAGAGAGAGGTCGGTAGACCCGTCATTGTAAATATAATACCGATAGGTGCGTGACGCTACATCAAACCGCGGGTGAAAATCATCAGGTGTTTCTGCCCATCCACTGCACCAGCAGTCCCCCGGAAGGATATGATTCAGGCGTTCGCATGCACGGTCGGGAAAATCGGTAGAGAATGCAAATACCTGGCGACGTGCATGGACACCCCGGTCGGTTCTGCCGGCGCTTGCAAATCCCACGGCGTGAGGGTCGTCAAAGAGATGCAAAACCTGGCAGGCGGTGATGAACGTATCCTCGACGGTACGGAGACCGGTCTGCTTCTGTGAACCGTAAAAATCTGTTCCAATGTATGCAACCTGAAACGCCAGTCTCATCGATGCAACCGCCGGTTGATCCTCAGTCGGGCACCCCGTATTGACTGGCGGGTATAGGTGCGAAGCGGTGTCATCCGGCCGTGAATCTGACATTTCCCCTCGCGTATGGCATCGAGGATGGCGGGCACCTCAAGCGGTGCGTCAACGAGGGTCACTCCATACCCTATATATCGTGCATTATGTGCATCACTTCCTGCCACACAGGGTTTTTTGAAGAATGCTGCCTTTCGGGCAGCCTTTCTGTTTGCTGCGCCGGTGATGTAACGACTGTTGAATGTTTCGACTGCATCCACCATTGAGATAGCAGTCTTTACTTTCAGAGCGGCACCGTGACGCCATTTATGATATGGGTGGGGGATGATGCATAGTGCCCCTGCCGCATGTGCCTGTGCCACCGTCTCGGCAAATCCCTGATCGGAAGGGATTGCTGTGGTAATTCCCAAAGCGATGAGATGACCGTCAGCGGTCGATATCTCAATTCCCGGGATCACGAGCACCCGGGAATCGCACTTCATTGCATATAATGCCCCCTCGGTCGTATCGTGATCGGTAATGGCGATAACGTCAAGGCCACGCTCTTCCGCCTGTTTCAGGCACGCCTCCACACTACTCTCTCCGTCGTGGGAGTAATTGGTATGAACATGCAGGTCACACTTCAGCATCAGATCAGTACCCTTTTTCACTCATGCCTAATTAAAGTGAATCGTGATACGTATGCGGGTACTGCTTCCAACAGGGATGATTGCTGAGAAGGTTGTGCGCAAGGCATCTACAGGGTATGATGTTGATGTCGTGGTTATTGGGAAGATTGCGTCCTTCCTGACGCCGGAACGATTGTGTGCGGTAGCACAGGGGGGGGGCTATGATGCCATCATTGTATCGGGCATGTGCACAGCCTCCTTTGCCGCAGCAGAAAAGATACTGGGGATTCCCGTCTATCGCGGCCCCCGCCATGCCGCCGACCTTAGGATGATGCTTAGCCTGCTGGAAACCATGGAGTTTTCCCGCACGATACCTGCAGATGAATTTCTCACCCACATGCGTGAAGAAGAGGCAATAAACCGCCTCAAAGAAAAAGAAGAACTGGCTTCCTGTGCCTTTATGGTTCGGGGATGTCGTATTGGCGGAACGTCACGGATGAAGGTGCTTGCCGAAATTATGGATGCCCACCGGGTGCCTGATGTCCGCGCCACAGCAGAGCGGTTTCTTGCCGCTGGCGCTGATATCATTGACCTCGGCTTTGGCTTTGATGCCACTCCCGCAGACGTTAAACGAGTCTTTGCAACTCTTCGAGATCTCCCGGTGCCGCTTGCAGCAGATACTCAGGACCCCACACTCATCTGTGCCGCTCTTCCTTACGCAGACATCATCCTCTCTCTGCAAGAGGAAAATATCCCTTATGTAGGGGCAGCAGTGGCATCTGCTGGTGTAGCAGTGGTAGTGGTGCCCGGCGACGCATCGCTTGCAGATAATATTCGTGCAGCAGGTGCGGCAGGCATCTCCCGCATTATTGCAGACCCGCTCCTGCAACCGGCGGGTAGTGGTCTCGTGGCATCACTCTCCTCGTTTACAAAAGGAGAGTATCCAGTCTTTTTTGGGGCGGGAAATGTCGCCGAGCTCATCGATGCTGACTCAGTAGGAGTGAACGCCCTTCTGGCTGCAATGGCACATGAGTGCCACGCAGCGGTGGTCTTCACCAGTGAACATTCAGACAAGACACAGGGAAGTGTGCGGGAGATGCGGCGTGCAACAGAGATGATGGCGCTCATGGGTGAGCGACCGTACCCAAAGGATCTGGGACTCTCCCTCCTCTGCATCAAAGAGAAGCGCCGCCGTCATGAACCGGCAATTCCCCGTGAAATAACTCTTGACGTGCCGCCCGTTCCCGAGGAACTAATTTTTGACCCTCAGGGCAATCTGAGAATCGGGATTGAGGACGGGTGGATCATTGCGGAACACAAAGGAACGGCATTCCGGGGCAAAAAATGGGAGGAGGTATTTCATGCAATCCTCTCTGACGACCGCGTCTCCCTCATGGATCAGGCGGCATATCTGGGAAAAGAGCTCTACAAGGCAGAACTCGCACTTCACTTTGGACGGAGTTTTGAACAGGACGGCGAGTTTTAGCCACCTGTTGTTTCACTTTTCGGAATGAGCGTGGATGACAAGGGTTGCTATCGGGCTTTCGGTAACGACCGAGGTGCTGACACTGCCCAGAAGAAACCGTTTTGTTCTGCCTTTTCCAGCGGATCCAAGGATGATGAGGTCAGCACCGATCTCTTTTGCAGTATCGAGAATTTCATCACGGGGGTCGCCAAGGACGACATGGGGAACGATTGTCATCCCGGCATCGTTTGCAATTTGTGTTGCCCCTGCGAGCATCTCGTCTGCTTCCCGCTCAAGCATCTGGAGCCAGTGCGCTGAACGGGGTTCAACGACCCCAATCTGCGGGTCAACGATGGTGGATGCATAATACCGGGGATTTACCACGTAAATCGTATGCACCGTTGCATCCCACAGGGATGCATTGGCGACTGCTGTCCTTAATGCCCCACGGCTGAATCCTGAACCGTCGTATGCCATGAGTAATGTTTTAAAGACCATATTCTCTCATCCTCTGTTATCCACTATATCTTTCGCCATTATCAAGATATCTGCCTGAATATGTCCAGAGGACGATTATAGTGATACCATTATGTCAGGTCTCTACCTACATATATGACATAAATGGAGATTCGCGGCATCAGAAGAGAATGTCTGGACACCCTTCGGGCAGTGGGGAAAAGCCAGCATCCAAATGAGTTTGTGGCAGTTCTGCGGGAGACTGACGGGATTATCGAGGAGTTTGACTTGGCGCCCGGAACCGTTGTCACCCAACAGAGTGCCGGATTCTCTATGAGTATGATGCCGCTTGGCATCCGTTCAGCCGGGAGCGCTCACTCTCATCCAAACGGTGTCCTGTCTCCGTCAAATGCGGATCTGCAATTTTTTGGAAGGTTGGGAAAATACCATTTCATCTTTGGCCCACCTTATGGGAAAGATGACTGGCGGGTATTCCGCCGTGACGGGACACCGACAGAACTCGAGGTGATTGAATGAAACGGGTGGTTGCAACCGGCACGTTTGATATTCTGCACCCGGGCCACATCTACTATCTCGAGAAGTCCCGTGCACTGGGGATGAACTGCATGTCATCGTGGCCCGCGATGTGAATGTAAAGCATAAACCTGCACCGGTGGTGCCTGAAGGACAACGTCTCTGCATGATCCAATCCCTTGCAACAGTAGATGACGCACGGTTGGGTGACAGTGAGGATATGTTCCGGCCGATTGAGGAACTCAGTCCTGACATCATCACCCTCGGATTTAACCAACATTTTTCAGAGGACTCTCTCAGAATGGCGCTCCGTTCCCGTGGAATTGATGCGGAAGTAGTTCGCATCGGCGCCTACGAAGGACCGGGATATGCGGGGTCACGGTTGATAATACAACGGATCCTTGAGAACCGCTGTCCTCGTGAAGGCAAAGATACGAATACTACTGACTAAAGAAAAGACAGTATTATGGCAGAAGGAGAAAAGAACAAAACACCAGTTGATGCAGAACAGATTGCATATGAAACAGTGACCTGCCGACACTGTGACGGATATGGGTGTTTATACTGCAATAAGACAGGGTCTGTTGAGGTGAGAAAACCCGCAAAACTTTGTCCTTCCTGCGGGGGCGACTGTTGTCTCTACTGTGGATATACCGGATGGGAGCATCCCCGCGGGAAATATGACTGATTTTGGCTTCTTTCTTTTGTTAAGACCGCACTTATTTCGTTGAGGGAATCGAGAGGATTCGTTCATAATTCTTTGGGTATTGTCGTAATTTTATCTGCTCCGATTGAATGGAATAACGAAGGTTAATACCCGATGTGACGGCATCTATGCCGTATTACTCTATTTCATATCAGTCTCATTTTCTGGGACACTGCTGTTTTCCTTTTTTTGGTTTGCCCAGATGGACACCCCTATAAGAACGACAATGACAATCAAAATGGCAATACCTAATCCAACGATGCCGGAGATGACGCCTGATTCAACGAGTGATATGATATATTCCGCCGAGAGGGCGATGGT
>JAAYIO010000195.1 GCA_012523385.1 Methanomicrobiales archaeon | reverse complement strand
TCTGCCACCTGCACGGGAGGATTGTTGTCTTCTGCTCCTGCCTGATACACGCGGTTTCGTTCGGCAACCATGACCCTCAGGCGTGTTGCATTACAGGCCTGATCCGGACGGCATTCCTGTGCCCGTAGCGTTGCCTGTTCACGTACGGTAACCCGTTCCTGCACACCGGCATTATCATAACCGGGTGATTCACCCCCATATCCCGAACCAGATCCCGACCCGGCCCCAATGCTACCCCCCTGCACTGCAGAAACCGGCATGCAGACGCAAAAAACAAGAAAAACTGCTGCAAGAATGCAACAGACATACCTGATTGATCTCATGTGAATTCAACCCCCCATCGTTGTTTCCGCCATTCCATCATTCAATTCGGAAAAGACAGATGAGCTCAATTCATGCTCCATTCTATTTATGCATTCTGTCCATGTATCAAGAAAAACCGGACGTATAGATCAAAACTACTGCCCTGCAGATGTAAATGAGAGGTGAAGTTTTTATTCAGAAAGCAGATACTGAGATGAACGGCTGAGATCGGGAAAATCGAATGTGCGCATCTATCGCCTCTTCATCAATGAACCCCGGCTAATCTGTCGGATCGCTCTCATCTGACAACAGTATGACTGGTCTCAAACAGCAGACTCAGACAGATGAGTTGTTTGGATGCACAGATATATTGCCCATATGAGCAATACTGATAAACGGAGAGTATTAACTATGAAAGTTTGTATTACATCAAAAGGCGATTTGCCAGAATCTGCCGCAGAAAACCGCTTTGGAAGAACACCATTCTTTGTCATTTATGATGATGAAACCGGAAAAGTCATTGAGACGATCAACAATGCAAGCGTAAATGATGCGAGCGGTGTCGGCCCAAAGGTTGTCCAGATGCTGGTTTCAAAAGGCGTCAACGTCGTTATCACCGGACAGGTCGGCGGGAACGCCAACCAAGGCCTGTTAACTGCGGGCATTCCTGCCTATGCATTCGGCGAGGCAGAGACGGTTGCAGAGGCATATGCTGCATACAAAGCAGGAACATTGACCCGAATCGTCTAAAGGAGTGACGATTCCATTACGCGTATGAACATTGTTATAGCGAGCGGCAAGGGCGGCACGGGAAAGACTATGGTCTCTGTCAATCTCGCATGGTCAATCTCACAGTCACATAACGTGCATTTGATCGATTGTGACGCAGAAGAGCCAAACGTTCACCTGTTCTTCCCCGGCGAGAGGTCAGAACAACCTGTTACTGCAGAGGTACCTGAAGTTGACAGCGAAAAATGCACCTTATGCGGTGCGTGCGGCGAATTCTGCAGGTTTGGGGCAATTTCAGTCCTCACAAAAAGTGTGATGATTCAGCCACACCTCTGCCATTCATGTGGGGGGTGCCAACTGGCCTGCCCTGTGGATGCCATCACCGAGGTTCCCCGGAAAATTGGAATGATCCGACAAAGCAGTCCTTCACCCTCACTCACCGTTATTTCAGGAATCCTTGACGAAGGGGAGATCGCAGCACCAGAGGTTATTAAGACCGCCAAAAAGGCGGGAGAATGGGACGGTATATCTGTCTGGGACGGTCCGCCCGGCACAGCATGCCCGGTTATTGAGACAATGGATGGTGCGGATGTATGTATTCTTGTCACCGAATCAACACCATCCGGCCTTGCAGACCTCAAACGAGCCGCAAGCCTTGCTAAAACACTGGGCATTCCAAGAGGAATTGTCATCAACCGCAGTGATGGCGAGGATGGTCCGACACTTGCATTCTGCAAAGAGGAAAACATTCCGGTTATCATGATGATTCCTTTTGATCGGGAAATCGCGGCAATCCACAACCGGGGCGCTATTCTCTCTGCTGAAAAGAAAGAATGGAAAGAGAAATTCATCCAATTATACGAGGATGCCATCGCCATTGCGGGAGGGAACGCATGAAGACTGTTGCAGTGATGAGCGGGAAAGGCGGCACGGGAAAGACCATGGTTGCGGCAGGATTTGCAGTCTTTTCGCAACAACGACTGCTTTTGGCAGACTGTGATGTCGATGCGGCAAATCTCAGCCTGCTCTTAAAGACATCAGACACAGCGTGCCGCCCGTTTATGGGGCTTGACTGTGCATCCATTGACCAGTCACGGTGCGTAGGATGCGGACTGTGTGAGGCATACTGCAGGTTCTCTGCAATCGATCAGGGAGACGATGGCGTTTTCCAAGTCAATCCCCTGAAATGCGAGGGGTGTGCAGTGTGCACTCTGGTCTGTGGGGAAGAAGCTATCACCATCTCCAAACGACAAAGTGGCGAGGTCTGCCATTCTGAGACACCTCAGGGTCCTCTCTACCATGCGGAGCTCTTCTCCGGCTCCGGAACCAGCGGTATGCTGGTCTTTGAGGTAAAAAAGGACGCACTGGAAAATAAAGAAAAACTCCCCGCATTTCTTATTGACGGCCCACCGGGGATCGGATGCCCGGTCATCTCTGCTATCAGCGGTGCTGATGCTGTTGTCATGGTGACCGAGCCAGGCATATCGGCCCTCCACGACCTCCAACGGCTGGTGACGATATGCCGCCAGTTTGGTGTGGACATGTTTTTGGTGCTGAATAAAGCAGACCTTGACAAGGAACGTGCAGAGGATGTCAAAAGATACTGTGCACAGGAAAAAATTCAGATGATCGGCACGATTCCCTTTGACCCGGCTGTGATTGCAGCTGCCCGGCGTGGAGAGACGATTGCAGATACCGATACCCCGGCTGCCATAAGTCTAAAGGAAGCATGGAAGACGCTCTGTACGGCAATGGGTATCCCTCAATGACCTGTGGTGCCGGAGGAGGGGGGCGACGGCGACGCGGCCGTCCCCGCAGTGCCAGGGCAATAGAAACGGAGGGGATGTGGCAATGTTACGGTCCGTTCTGTAACCGGGGAGAAGACCACCCGCGTGGAACGGTCACCCTCCTCCCCGAAGAACTGGAGGCATTCCGACTGGTTGACGGAGAGGGTCTGGACCAGGAAGCCGCGGCAGAACGGATGCAAATCTCCCGAAGAACACTCTGGCGTGATATCCATACCGCCCGAAAAAAAGTTGTCGATGCGCTCTCTGAAGGAAAGATCATCATCGTATCAGATTGCGGACTAAATGGACAGGACACCTGTATTCTTTCAGCATCCGAAATAGTGAAAGATGAAGACCTGCCGCAACCGGAAGACTAATTATGCACATATGAGCAATATATGTGTGTAACCAGGAGTGATACAGATGCCAGGATTTAATGGAACCGGACCCCTTGGACAGGGCGGACGGACAGGACGCGGGATGGGGCGCTGCCTCCCCGCAGAAACGATTGCAACGGAAGAAGGAGCAGAAGGCGTTCAGGAGAACCAATCTTTTGCACCTGAAAACCAGGTCGGTATGGGCCGCGGGTTCGGCATGGGCCGAGGACGTGGTGGTCGGGGGGCTGGCATGGGACGTGGATGTGGACGTGGATGTGGCCGTGGATTTGGTCGCAGATAGACGTTCAGAACCCCGCAAGGGATGCAAATCCCCCAAAAAACATTTATTTCGAGAGTAGATCTCTTTCATTTCTTTTTTATTATTTACTTTCACGCCCATTCAATGAGTGAGACGGGCCTATTCAAGGATAACAGTGAACAGGGTTACCCCCACCCTAAGTGATATGATTTAGACATTTTGAAAAACGAAAACATCACATACGCTATTCTTTGCAGACAGACAGATTCCATAGTATTAACCCCAAATATATGTCAGGTACATATATCCATGAAATCACACAAAATGCAGACATCTCTGATCGCCGCCATCATCGTTCTCATTGGCATCATTGCCTGTCTCATCCTTTTTCCCATCATCGCCCCTGCAGATGTGCCCCAGGGAAAAACGCCTGACACCCGTGACACGCTCTATCAGGTATCAACCATAAACGCCCTCCTCCAGAGTGTCTACGATGGCATCGTCCCCATATCTGAGGCAAAAATCCACGGAGACACCGCCATTGGCACCATCGATGGTCTTGACGGAGAGTTGATCGGCGTAGACGGTGACTATTATGTCATCCGGACTGATGGTGTGGCATATCCACTTGAAGACACCACTACAACACCGTTTATATCTGCCACATTTTTTGATCCGGATTTTAGTATCACCATGAACGGCATGGCGGACATCAAACGCTTTGAAAAAGAACTGGAAGCAGGTATCCCGTCTACAAATATGGTCTACGCCATCCGCATCGACGCGACATTTGACTACATAAAGACGCGAAGTGTCCCAAAACAGACGCGCCCATACCCTAAACTCGCCGATGCCGTATCAGAACAATCAGTCTTTGAATTCACTAACACAACCGGCACCATCGTTGGATTCTGGTCACCCGAGTTTGTAAGCGGTCTCAATGTGCCGGGGTACCACATCCACTTCATCACCGATGACCGCACTGCAGGCGGGCATGTGCTGGACTTCCGGATGACCGACGGAGACATTAAAGTCGACATCACGCCGAATCTCTTTATCGTTCTCCCCACAGGGGGCGACTTTTACCATGTCAATCTTACAGAGGATCTAAGTTCTGCATTGGAATCTGTTGAAAAGAACTAAATACTTTTTTGGCCGTTTAAACAATGCTAAAACCCTGAATTCCTGAAAATAAAACGGCATTCGTGGGCGTATCAGACAGGCATTGCAGAACCGGTGCATGCCAGGTATTCCCGAAGCGTGTGTGATACCGGACAGAGGTGAAGAAACGTATGAACGAACACGCCAAAAAAAGGACGGACAGGCTTAATCTGCCGTGGTCTCTTGAGGCAGATGTGCCGTTGGCGGAGAATGAATCCCCTGCCTCGATAGTTCATTCCATGCCCTGCGTGTCACTTCTGAGCTGAACTCAAACTCAGACCGGAGATCATTGACATACGCCTTTCCACGTATTCTCCGATAAAAGGGAAAATCCTGTAGCAGAACCACATACGGGCGTGTGGGAGAGATATACACAAATTTTGAGGTGATAAGAGAATCCCTGACGATATTCATCGCCAGATTGCTATCAGACCGAGGATCAATGAAGATATCAATGACGACCAACATTTCTGTCTTCCCTGAATTCTGGCTTGCTGTGGCCTCCTGGAAGATAACATTATTTGGAATGGACACTACCGAATCGTTAGGGGTTACCACCCGTATCGCGCGCAGACCAATATCAGTGACCTCACCATAGGTGCCGCCCACCTCAATTTTATCACCAATCTGAAAAGGCCGTTCAAATGCGATCACGATCCCACCAATGATCTCTGCAAAAATATCCTTCAGACCAAACCCTATTGCAGCGCCAAAAAGACCCGAAAATAGTGCTAATTCGGTAAGACCGGGTTTAAATATTGTAATCAGGACGAAATAGACTGCTGAAACATAAACAATTATTTTCAGCAGGGGAATGACCATTGTGACCGCGATACGGTGTCTGCCGGCCTTCTCCGATACCTTTCGCAAAAGAAAAACGGCTACTTTGACAATCAGATATGCAGCAACAAATATCAAAATGATCTGGATAATCAGGTCCAGATCCGGGATGACTGATGAGACATACGAAATATCATCAGACAAATTCGTAATTTCCTGCATCTACCACACCATCCTGGTACGGGTTACATAGCCTTTCACACAACTGAGCGCCTCGGGTTTAATCTGGAAGAATTCCTTCTCCTCAACCACCAGACCTTGATTTTTCAGCCGGAAAAGAGCCTGTTTCAGATTTATCTCGGGGCCTGCAATCTCTGCCAGGTCTATCATGTTGATAGATTCCATGGAAAGGATGATTGTCAGCAGGAATGATTCATTGATATCCAGATTGACCGTACAGGGAATATCAGGAATATCCGTTACCCGTACCGTCTTCCCCTCCAGAGACCGATCCCAGACTCTCTCTGCCACTCCATAATTGCCATCGGCAATCCGGATAATTTTGTCAAACGCGGTCTGTTTAGCGTCCACCTTATGTATCCCATCTGCTCCATTCCCCCATTCACGAAGGTGGGGCAGAGGAAGGGAGACCGTTTTTTGAGAAAAAGGAAGTTTTAGCGTACGGTAATGAGTAGAGAGAATAGACTCCTCCCGTGGAGCGGCATCTCCAATAAATTCAATTTCATCAGTATACCGCGACATGATAAGATTTTTGAGTGTTTTGCTGTCAATCCCGGGAAGCGTTATGATGACAGGGAAGAATGTATCGATATGCCGGGTGGCCCGGAGATAGGACCAGGTAAAACTGTTCCACTCGGTCACAAAGAGCCTCTCTGATGTTGAAAGATGATCCAGAAAGGCATCCAGCATTGCAAACCCACCGATCTTTCGCATGGCTAGAAAATGACAGTGCTCCATCACAACAATGTCGCTACGACCAGCCATCCGTGTGAGAAATTCTTTGCTTTTAACAACGGAAAAGAAGGGAATATGGACTACACGGTCAGGATGACGTCGTAATATCCCCGCCATCAAAATATTCTGGCCGGCAAACGGATCCGCAATTATCGCAATGTGAGGAGGCCGATTATTGTCAAATGCATCTATCACTGCGGTGATCCGATTCCATTCTTCCTCGTAAAGAATCGGATGAGTCATGTCTGCAACAAAATCCGGATCCTCAGTCATATATATGGAATAACGGCACCAGAGACTATATTATTATCCCATTGTCTTTTCGTGAACGATTTAGCCATGCACGGAGACGGCAGGGGTCATCGGTCACCCACCCGTCTGCCTCGCACGCCGCTGCCCGCTGGTAAGCCTCAGGTGAATTGAGTGTCCAGAGAATAACCGATAGCCCCCTGCGATGTGCCTTGGCTGTGAAATCCGGTGTGATCGTGTCTGTACGGGGGAGAATAGCATCCGCACCGATGGCATGCACCAAAGCGAAGGGGTCTGTGCAGTCCGTATCACAGATGAACCCTGTTTTAATCTGGGGGAGCAGTCGTTTTACCTTTCGGATACTCTCCGGATGAAAAGAGACTACCCAGAAGGCATCGAATGAATATTCCCCGATGATACCGCAGATTGCCTCTTCTGAACCGGGTTCCTTGATCTCAGCAACAATACCGCAGGTGGAGAGACAGAGATCACATACCTCCTGCAGAGTTGGAACCGCTCGACCATCACCGGCATCAAACATCCGTATCTCTGTGAGCGTCTTTTCATGAACCGGCCCATTACCGTCGGTGGTGCGGTCAAGAGTGGCATCATGCAGTATCACCGGAATACCATCTTTAGTAAGGCGAATGTCAATCTCGACAAAATCCGCACATTTCATCCCCACTTTCAGCGCAGAAATGCTATTTTCCGGACATACAGCCCGCGCCCCCCGGTGACCGACGATAAACATATGGTCCCTCGTTTGCCTTGCACTCATATCAACTGACCGCCGCGACAGAACCTAAAGAGGGGAGCGAGGATACATATTCAAAAATACCATCAGATTTCTGAAAAAACAGACATCAACTGAATTGATACATCAGCGATAGTACAAACAGATAATACCGATCAAAATAGAAGCCTTCAGCTTATTCAGGACTGATTTAGAAACAATCCAGCAGACGACTCAACGTTTATGCCAGATTCACCGATTGATATCCGTTATATAATGTCCCGGATACCGGAGCTGCAAAAAAAGAAGATTAGTATCTTCTGGTGTATTCGGTACGCGGCCTCTGAGGACGTGCTTCATCAATTCTTAGTGTTCGGCCGGAAAAGTCAGTCTCATTGAGAGCTTCCATTGCCTTCTCTGCCTCTTCAACTGTGCCCATCTCAACGAACCCAAATCCCTTGCGTTCAATGACACGGACATCCTTTACATCGCCAAAATCTTCGAATAATTCTTTGAGTTGAGCTTCTGTAACTGAATACGTAAGATTACCAACGTATAATTTGCTGCTTTCCATGTAAGTACTCCAATCTGGGATTATATCTCAGATAGTATGCATTAGGTTAGCGCTCATTAGATATATTATGTCGTGCTGGATCAGGAGAATAGATACCCCCGATGAAATGGTAATCCAGCATAGCATTCGGTGAATTTGGCCTTAATTCAGCACCACAAAATATCTCTAAAAAGATTAAAATCTCTTTAGATTATCAAAACCCACCATTTTCGC
>JAAYIO010000194.1 GCA_012523385.1 Methanomicrobiales archaeon | reverse complement strand
ATCCTCGAGATGGCCCCCCTGAGAAAACCCCAGCCGGTGCAGACATTGAAACGGGCATGGCTCCATATGAAAGAGTTCCTTTTTATTGCTATGCCCCTGCTTCTGGTCAGTAGTGTTTTTTTAGGCGTGTTCCAGTATGTCGGAATTATTCAGGCATTTCAGGATATTTTTGCACCGATTATGGAGACCGTCCTTGGCCTTCCTCCCTATGCGTCAACGTCGTTACTGTTTGGTATTCTGAGAAAGGAGATGGCATTCGAGACCCTTGCTATCCTTGCAGGTACCGCAGATCTGGGGTCGGTGATGAGCGGGTTGCAACTCTATGTCTTTGCGGTTGTCAGCGTGCTCTTTGTGCCGTGCATCTCTACGGTCGCTGTTCTCTGGCGGGAAATGGGATGGAAAACGGCACTTCTTATCTCAGGCTACACCCTGATCCTCGGCTTGGGCATTGGGACAGTGATTAATCTGCTGGCAGTTACCTTGCTTTAATATCATTGATTATCTTTTTTTTGAAAAAACACCCAAATTCCCGAGGTCAGGTTTACATTCGGTTAGAAATAGAACTGGTTCTGGTAGGTGGGATGATTTTAAAATACAACGAGAATGGATTATACATAGCATTAGTCGCGTTTGGCTGACTCAGCAGGAATAACCGAGCAGATCCAGATCTTGTAGAGAATATCTTTTCCGGCAAACGGATGATTTGCATCAACCACGACGGTCGTATTGGACGCTGACACAATCTTCACCTGTGCAATTCCGCCAGTGGGCATTTCCAACGGAATGAAAGTCCCGGGCTCCGGGATAGTATCCATCGGTATCTTTTTTCGGCGAATTCGGAAGATGAGTTTCTTATGGTATGCGCCATAGGCTTCCTTTGCCGTTAAATGAACCGAGATCTCATCATCTGCCCTGCATCCGATAAGCGCTTTCTCAAATGCCGGATTGATCTCTCCTGCACCAATGGTGTACGCCTTTGGTTCTTCGTCATAGGTATATTCAAGCATTTCTCCGGTCTGTGCGTCAGCAGAAGAAAAATGGAGGGTGACGGTGTCACCCAATGCGATTTGTGGTGATACATTATCTGACATCAGATAGTTGTAGGGCTAATTGAGACAAGCTCAATGTCAAAGTTCAGTGTTTTTCCTGCCAGATGGTGATTTGTGTCGATGGTCACGGTAGATTCATCGATTGCAATCATGGGAAAAACGAAGGACCCCTGTGGTGTGGAGAGGTAAACGGATTGATTTATTTCAAAGGTTGAATTTTCAGGAAAATCACTCTTATTGATCATCATGAAATTCTTCTCAGTCCACTCTCCATATGCCTGATCCGGAGACAGTCTGACGGTTATTTTCTCACCAATCGCCAACCCTTCAACAGCGGCATTAAATCCGGTAACCACTCGGCCTCCACCGACAACAAATTCAAGGGGCTTCCCGTGTATATCGGATGAGTCAAAAACCTCACCATTATCGAAATATCCTTTGTAATTCACCTGCACGGTATCTCCGGCAGTTGCGACTTGTGTCGACGGTGACTGGTCTGTGCATCCTGCCGCACAGATGCATATACAAAGAAGACAGAGCAGTCCTGTCATTTTTATCAATACATCGTTCTTCATATAGCAATAGAAGTCACGGTGAGAACAGTTTAATTTATCCCCAAAAAGGGTATGGAAGGATTAGTTCCCGGAACACGGCGAATCACCGGGATTCAAAAGAATCGCATTATCTTCGCGTGAAAGACCGATTGCGGCAACCGCCCCGATTCTCCCGTTTCTGCCAAACACGCGAATATTTTCAGAATCTGCCACAGTGTCGGCCATTTCTGCGGTCACAATCTCTCTGCGTGCTGCCAGACCAAACCCGCGAAGCGGTTCTGAAATAATAAATCCTTGTTTCACCGCGAGTCCCCATTCTTTGGAGAATGATTCCTCCTCAAGAAATCGCACCGCACGTTCGATGACATGATTGACCGCTTCAGGCTTCACTGCAATCTCAATAAAACTACAGGAATTGCCCGCAGTACAATCGCTCAGATAGGGATACAGCATTGCAACAGCATGCCCAATCGGAATCACTTCACGCATATTGGCCAGATATTGCAGAAGGCCCAGCGCAAGGGCAAATGTCGCACCGCCCTCTTTTGTGTCGGTATCATCAAGACCGATCACCAGATGAGTAAGTGCACGGGTTACGACCTCCCCCTCAGTAATCCTGCCGCTTTCTCTCAGACGCACTTCACAGACACCGACCGCCATTGCCATCATCTCAGTCAGGGAATAGGCAGGACCTCCCACGCAGCGGATGGTCTGAATAATATGATCCCCTTCTTTTCGTACCCGGGTAATACCGACAGCAGGTTTTGGGTACAAACCAATATCTGATGAACCCGTGCCCAGACGGGCATATTCCACGAGTTTTCTCCCGTCTCTTTTGACTTCATGGATGACACCCCCTGCGAGGTGGTGATGATACTCGCAGAATGCAGCACACCCGGTACTCATACACTGGTGATAGATGGCGACCCAGTCTTCGTCTATCGTGGTAAAAATTCGTCTGCACGAACCGGCCATCATGAGATTGGTTGTCACATACTTTGTTGGTAAACGCCCTTTCCCTTCTTCTTTAACGGCAACACATTTTTCTGTAACCAAACGATTAATCCAGTCCTGAATCGTGCTTCGAGCAATTTCTGTTGCATCTGCGATATCATTAATGGTAAAAAAGCCATTTTCAAGGGTATATTCCCTCATAATGGCGAGAAGTTCACGACGTTTTTTAATCACGCCGGCCATGGCAATCACGAATAAAGAGCAGATCTGAAATTATTGCGCTTGCTGTTTCAGATGAACCGGCACCTTTTCCAATCAACGTTATTTCCCCGGCAAGATCCGTTTCAATCGTTACCGCATTGAGGGTACCACGCACAACAAGTGGGTGGGATTTTGGAAGGATGGTTGGGGAGACCCGGAGTATTTCATTGGCGGGGTCAATTTCACCTATCAGCCGGATGGTCTGGTCCTCCTGTTCAGCGAGTGCGATTGCCGCCGAGGTAACGCCGTCAATGCCGACGATATCAACATCTGCAAGGGTTTTCTTAATTCCCCATACCACGTTTGCGAGAATGACGAGTTTTATAGCGGCATCAATTCCTTTGACGTCATAGGTCGGGTCTGCTTCCGCATACCCGAGTTCACGTGCTTCAAGGAGCGCCTGCTGATAGGTAAGTCCCTCCTCTGCCATCCGTGTCAGGATATAATTGCAGGTTCCGTTAAAGACACCATAGAGGCGGGATATAGTATTTCCTGCAATGCCGCTCTCAATCGTATGCATAAGGGGTATTGCGCCACATACCGTCGCCTCGTACCGGAATTGGACGTTATGTTCGGTGGCAAGGGTATGTAACTCATCATATCTGAGAGCAACCGGGCCTTTATTAGAGGTGACAACATGTTTTCCGGCTGTTAGGGCCTTTCTGATATATCCCAGGGCTGGTTCAGCAGTCTCTGCATTGGTGGGAGAAACCTCGATGAGAACATCATAGGCATCTGATGAGATGATGTCTGAAACCGTGATGTCAGGAGAACCGCAGATGCCGGTTTCTTTCTTATTTTTGAGAACTGCTGCAATATCCAGTCCGGACGGATCAATCGCCCCGCTTTTGGAGTCTGCCACTGCAGTAACACGAATGCCGAGATTTTTAGCAACGATAACCTCTGCTACCCCTCTCCCCACGGAACCAAATCCAATGATTGCAATGCGCATTAGTTCCCCTCCAGCGGTTCGATAATTAAAAATCCCTTGGCCCGTGCCACATCACGGAGAATTGCCAGTGCGCGGTTAATATCTTTCAAACTGTCGGATTTAATGGTCATTTTGGCCGATGACGGTTCATTGATCGCAGGCATTACCATGGACAGTTCATGCACCTCTGCATATCCCGTTGAATCGATTCTGCCGATGGTGTCACTAATATCGGTGTGGATCAGATGACCGATAAGGATCACTGACCGGCGTACCAAAAACCGCTCTTCACCAACACGCAGGACATTGATTCCCCGTGTCCGGAACCCTGAAATGAGAGGTTCAAGGGTTCCTTCAGGAATGTCACACATGATTTGTATGTCAAGAATATCTTTCCCTGCTCCAGGATCACGTTCGTGAATAACTGAGAGTATATTGCCGCCAATATCCCGAATTGGCGTTAAAACAGAGACAAGCTGTCCTGGTGAATCTTTCATTTCCAGTTTCATTGAAACCTGCAATTATATCTCCTTCTTGATCTCTCTGTTGAACCCCAAAAGGGATAAGCATTATACTATTGGATAGAGAGATGATTTCAGATTCATGGGATTTAGGAATCCTCGGGGAGATGTTAAATGAATAATAAACGAGTGCGGGTGATTGGTTGTGGTAACCCATTGATGGGAAACGATGCAGTGGGTGTCCGTGTCATTGAGATGTTGCAAGAAACCCACCCCGAGATAGATGTCATTGAGGGTGGGGTGGGTGGAATTGGTCTCATCCCCATGATGGAAGGATATGACCATGTCATTCTGGTTGATGCAACAACAGGATATGGAAAGCATATTGGAGAGATAATAGTACTTTCAAAACCACCCTCCAACGAATTTTTCCCCCTCTCGTTATCTGATATCGGCGTGCTTGATGCAGTAAATATTGCTGAAGAACTGGGTCTTTGTCCAAAGATTACCATCATTGGGATAGAAGGAGGGAAAATCGAAGAATTCTCTGATTCGATGAGCCCGGAAATGGAACCAGCAGTAGCGGAGGTGTGCGCGCTTATTGTGAGCACGATTGAAAAAATGTGAGGTATTCAGGAGAGAAACCAAATCGTGATTTCTCATAAAATATCTGAATACCTAATTTTGTATTCTTATTTCTTTGAACCCGCCGCACCGACAATGATGGGTAATGCATCGGCTATATCCTGAATGAGTTCAGCAGGAATTCCCATCACCATCAAATCATCAGCGACACCGGAAAACTTACGGGAACCATCGCATCCGAGCGAGAAATTCACATTACCGGACATGTATGGGTAGGCACAGGTGTCTGCACAGACTGACTGTATTCCTGACATCTGTGTATGGATGCGCCCCCCTGTTTTGTAGAGAACTGCCTGAGCAATCTTTAGCATGACGAGAGGTTGTGCCATAATAAGAACAACATGCGGGTCAAAGGGCGTTTTTTCCAGCGGTGCATAGACGGTTGCATAGGTGCTGACTTCCTCTCCACCCGGTGGGTGAACGTGAGGAACTGATGCAATCGTCCGCATGCATCCGGCCCACGATGCAAATTTTCCCAGCTTGAAATAAAATTCACCGGACTTCAGGGTGGGCGTCAGTTCCTTGAGACCAAGGGCCCATGCACCACCCATGCACATGTGTTTGTCTGCACGGGCAAAGAGAATGCTTCCCTCGGTCCGCGCCATACCTACCATATTGCAGTGACGGGCAGACTTTGCAATCTCCTCTACACCTTCAGGAATCCCTTCTTTGGTTTTAGCAAACTTCACCGCGACAGGGGAACCGGATATGCCGGCATTCTTAAATGCTTCTGCAATTTCCTGATAATTAAGATCCATTTTATTTTCGTCAATCATTGTTTCACCTGATATCTGTGTACATTGTCACATCAGTCGGGAGAAAGATAAATATTATGTCATTGATCTAAAATCGAAAAAAAGAGGGGGGGTAATGTCTCTCTATAATGTTCTGAGTTTTCGGTCGACTTTCGTGAAGAAATTTTTATTGACATTGATGAAAAGTGCCGGTTCCGGAGATTCGGTAACGGTAATCAGGGACTCATTATGTAACTTACCTGCATATTGCCCATCAATGACAAGGCTTGCAGGTTTGTCGCTATCAAGCTGTACCGCGAGATTGCGTTCGCTTGAGATGAGATGTGGGCGAGAAGAGAGCATAAACGGTGCCAGAGGAACAAGCAGAAACGCTCTCACTTTAGGGTCAACGATGGGGCCGCCGGCACTCATCGCATATGCTGTTGACCCGGTGGGTGTACTGATGATGAGTCCATCGGAACGGAACTCCTCTACCGGAATGCCATCCACAATGATGGAAAACTGAAGCATCTTTGCCGGACGTTCTGTGACAATGACCGCCTCGTTGAGTGCGCAGCCGATTAATTTACCATCCACGGAAATTTGTACCCGCATCCGTGCTTCTGTTTCTATGGTTTCTGGGCGTAACTGTGAAATAAACGAGTATGCTTCATCTGCTTCGAGGTCAGCAAGGAATCCCACCCTCCCAAAATTGATGCCAACGAGAGGGACCTGAGGGTGCATTGACTGTACGGCATGCAGTACTGAACCATCTCCTCCGATCACGACTGCGATATCGGCATCGGCATCCGTCTGGGGAGATATATGGAATGATTCGTTAAGGACGTTACCCTGTTCAAACCAGACCGTCTGACCATCACCCTGAAATTTAATGCCCAGTTTTCGTGCATACTCGACTGCATGGACATCATCCGGACGAGGAATAATTTTTATTTTCATACAGAGCGCTCCAGACTTCGGAGAATTTCGTCATGCAAAAAACCGTTGGTAGCAATCAGCGTGCTCCCTTGCCTGACGTCTTCTGTGTGTTCAATAGTCTTTCCCGTGGCAGAGGTAACTCTGCCGCCTGCCTCCTCACAAGTGAGCATGCCTGCGGCAGTATCAGTATAGCGGAGTGTTCCGCGCATATCAACAAACCCGTCGATTCTTCCGCATCCGATATAGGCAAGTTCGAGGGCAGATGCACCGAAGTGGCGCCATCGCCGGGCGTTACCTGCGATCTCTGTCACCGAATTGATATGATGCTGTTTTCCATACAGACTGAGCGATGCAGCATCAAGCGTGTCAACAACAGAGACTCGTATGGGTTTATTGTTGAGAAAGGCACCCGCATTTTTCTCTGCGGTAAAAACCTCAGGAAATCCGAGGTTGCTGATATAGGCAGCCGTTATTTCACCGTTCTTCATGAACCCAGCGGATATTGCATAATACGGAATACCATGAATTGCATTGTAGGAACCATCAATCGGGTCCAGAATGATGATGCCGTCTGCATCAGATATTTTGCATCTGCCAGCTTCTTCACTGATCACCTCGCCGCATGCTTCCGCGCTACGAAGATAGGAGAGGATAATATCCTCTGCAATTTTGTCGATTGCCTGTGTGGGGGTGCCGTCTGCGCCCATTTCAACGATTATTCCGGCATCTGGTGTACCGATAATGTCGGTGATGGCATCTGATACTGCTGACGTGATCTCGTCGAATAGTGAAAAAATACTCATATATGGACCTTTTATTACGTGGACGTTACCACTGTATTTATTTAATTTTACCGAGATATATACTCCGAGATTGATCCTCATGAGCAAAACACAGACCGAAATAGGGAAACTAAAATAAGGCAGATATGTGGTTGTTGAAGACGAACCTTGCAAGATTCTGGGTATTGCAACATCAAAACCGGGTAAACATGGTGCCGCAAAGGCACGAATTGATGTCGTTGGTATCTTTGATGGAGTGAAACGCTCGATTGTTCAGCCGGTAACTGCAAAGGCTTTTTCACCCAATGTCGAACGTAAAATGGCACAGGTAATCTCTGTTTCAGGCAACACCGTCCAGTTCATGGATGTCAAAGACTACGAAATGTTTGAGCTTGACGCAACCGATGAAGAGCTGAAAGGCATTGAGGCAGGAGCCGAAGTTCCCGTTATTTCATCACTGGGAAAGCGCAAACTCGATCTCTAAGTCTGTCACTTGTTATGCAATATTTTACCAACAATCTTTTTGCGGATGCCGAGGCATCGTATGAAGATGCCCGGTACGTTATTTTTGGGGTGCCCTATGATGGCACTACATCGTATGCAGCAGGCACACGGCATGGACCGGATGCAATACGAAAGGTAAGTTATAATTTTGAACAGTATCTCCCTGAATATGACTATACGATAAGCGAAGCAGAGATTCATGATCTCGGCAATCTGGAAGTTCCTTCACTGCCGGAGGATGTCATCGATGCAGTTTTTGATATCACCTCTGAGATTGCAGCAGACGGAAAAATCCCCGTTATTCTGGGGGGGGAGCACAGCGTCACGCTTGGTGCCTATCGTGCATTTCATTCCGAATGTTTTGTGGTCTGTGATGCGCATCTTGATTTGAGAGAAGAATTCGGGGATACTCCCTATAATCATGCCTGCATTACCCGCAGGGTTTCAGAGGAGGGGGCAAAAGAGATCTTTATTATTGGGGCGCGAAGCGGCACCGAAGAAGAGTATGCCTTTGCTAAAAATCTGAATCTTTACTCTGCTGACTGTGTCCGCGAACGGGGAATTTCCGATATATTAAAAGAAATTCTCCAAATAATCGGGGGCAGGAGTGTGT
>JAAYIO010000015.1 GCA_012523385.1 Methanomicrobiales archaeon | reverse complement strand
GCTGAGATGTCACACACAGCACCGGTAACTTTCGCAACAGATGACGCCGGATTGAGGACAATGTATGCCTCAGGTACCACTTTTGACCAGTCTACACGGGTATGCTTTACCCACCACTGGTGTTTCCCGACCATCCAGCGCATATCAGGTGTATTGAGTACGCTGGGAACAAAAAGACCGTCCACGTCATTCATGAGGACTGCTTCAGGCCCGGCAGGTTCGGCAACGATGGGCAGGTCATACTCCCGTACCTGTGCCAACAGTTCCTGCAGATTCTCCGGGGTTACATTCAGTGTCCCTGAGAGCATCAGGGCGTCGGTTCCACTCGTCGCAATCTCTGCGATGGCTTCTTTGTTGATTACTTTGTCCGGGTCCAGTTTGGTGATATGAACCCAGTCTCTCCAGCTGTCATCCATTGTTATCTATTCTCTTTTTTTATTTGCAGGCATCCTGAAATGCGCGAATCTTTTCTTTCGGTATCCCGGTTATTTTCACCAGGTTTCCGACATTTGCGGTCTTCAAACCCGCGGGGTCAATAATTCCTGCCAAGTAGAACTTTTCAAGCATTGTTTCATTCAGACCTTTAATCTCCAGCAGGTCTGTGCGGCCTTTTTCGACCATTGTTGCGGTCACTTTCTCAGGAGGTGCAACACCCATTCCGTTGCATACTCCTGAGGCATGTTTCCAGACTGTCTCTGGTTTAATGCCGGTGATGATGCTGAGGTATACCGGAGGGAGGGCACAGAATGAGGCTGGCGTAGTGACACCCGCCTCAAAGTATTTCTTGAGGCTCACTGCGGGCACTCCGTATTCACGGAGTATGGAACGGTTGTAGACCGCCTGTGCCTCACACAGCAGGTTTTCTGCCTCTCCTGCGGAAAGGTGCATTCCCGTGAGCGTCTCTGGTGTCATTGAAGCCAGACCTTCCAAGTCATTCACGCCTGCCTCCACAAGGGCAACAGCCACCTTGGCAGGTGAACGACCGCGGCGGGGTATCACATGTTTGCGGACGAACTTCTTTAATTCTGAACGCTTCCTGAGAAGGTCAAGGACATTCTCTGCCTCTTCGCGCAGACAGGCAACGGTTGCAGTATCGGTCATGAGAACCGCTGCGAGCCGTTCCGGATCCATATTTGCCACTTCATACACGGAGTAGATATGGGACGCATGCAGGCGTGCAATCAGATCTTCGTCTGCAGAAGGCATCATCACGAGCGCTTCGTGATTGGAGCTGATGTGGTTGCAGAGCGGGCATCCGATCTCCCATGGACGTGCCCCTTTTCGGATGAGGCGGACATAGTTGAGGTCGTGTATCTCGCAGGTCGTATCTTCACGAATGGCAGTGCCCCAAACCGCACCGGGGAGGCCGATATTAAACGTACAGTCGGGGTACCCTGTGCATCCGATGAACTGTGACATCCCTTTTGTCTGGCGTATCATGAGGTCGTGGCCACAGACCGGACACTTTCCGATGATTCTCTCTTCATCGTTTCGGTCCATGATCTCGCGGCCGATCTGGTCTTCGTTTGCTTCGAGGACATCAAATACACGGCGTAGCATTGTCTGTGATTCTGAGATGACCTCATCACGGGTGAGTTTTGCCTCCTTTATCTCCTCCATGTGCTGTTCAATGGTGCTCGTCATCTCAGGGTCGGTGATGGGCACGCCATGGTTCTCCATCGCCTCCACCACGCCCCTTCCGACAAGGGTGGGACGGACTGGTGTCCCCTCCACATACCTGCGTGAAACAAGTTTGCCTATAACTTCGTGCCGGGTGGACTTTGTCCCAAGACCGAGCTCTTCCATCCGCTGAATCAGTTTTGACTGGGAATAACGGGGAGGAGGTGTGGTAAGTTTCTCTTCATTATTGATTGCAAGAACCGGAAGATGTTCTCCCACCTGCATATCAGGAAGGATGGTCTCTTTGGCATCACTATAGGGGTAAACCTCCCGATAGCCTGCACTCGTAAGGAGTGAACCTGTCGCGGTATAGGTCTCCTTACCTGCGTCAAAGAGATATTTCAGTGTCGTCCACTGTGCATCCGGTGAGAGTGTCGCAAGGAAGCGTCTCACTATCAGTTCATAAATCTTCCAGTGATCCTCAGGAAGTTCATCCTTTTTTGCTGCACCGGCCGGGTGAATCGGGGGGTGGTCAGTGGTGGATTTCTTGCCGTGGGTCGGTTCATCCCTGCGATGTGCCTGTGTCCATTCAACGGCACGGGAAAAACTGGTCTTCCTGAGCTCCTGTAAGATTTCATCGAGATCCAGTGATTTCGGGTATACGGTATTATCCGTACGCGGATAAGAGACAAATCCGTTAATATACAGATCTTCTGCGATACGCATTGCATTTTGCGCAGAAAACCGCAGACGACCTGCTGCAACAATAAACGCCGTGGTGTCAAAAGGGGTCGGTGCACGGTCGATTCGTGTTCCTTCTTTGGCACCGGTGACAATGAGCGGTGCAGAGGTGTTCTGTTCTGCCTTCAGTGCCTCACTTTTGTCCTGAAACCGGTCTGTCGTGTGGCGTGCGGTAACAGGTGTTCCGTCCTTTTCCGTATCTACTGAGAGCATCCAGTAGGGCTCTGGCACAAACGCCTCAATCTCTTTCTCTCGGTCCACGATCATTGCGAGGGTCGGGCTCTGAACCCTGCCGACAGAAAGAATGCTTTTCCCGCCACGTTTGGCGGCAATGGATATGAACCGGGTGAGGGATGCCCCCCAGATGAGATCAATAATTTGGCGTGCCTCACCTGCTGCTGCGAGGTCAAAA
Organism: Methanomicrobiales archaeon; assembly: GCA_012523385.1. Taxonomy (GTDB): domain Archaea; phylum Halobacteriota; class Methanomicrobia; order Methanomicrobiales; family Methanomicrobiaceae; genus Methanogenium. The sequence goes on along the minus strand of JAAYIO010000015.1, from coordinate 9,286 downwards.
TCTATCTCCGCAGGTTCTGCAAACGCAGCTGTTATTTCCTGAGGGGTGATCGCGGAAAATCGTGCTCTCTTGACGGGCACATTCGCATTTGCTGTGCGCACAATCTCATAGGCCTCTTTTCCTATGAGTTCTCCCTCCCGGTCATAGTCAGTGGCGATGGTGACAAGAGTCGCGTGTTTAGAGATCTTTTTGATCAGCGAGACGATCTTCTTCTCGGTCGGTTTCTTGATGGTTGCCGCGTCAATAAGCGTTCGGGGAGTATTCACCTCTGAACGCCAGTTGCTGTATCCCGGCTCAAAGTCAATCTCCACCACATGGCCCCGCAGCCCCATGGTGATGGTGTCTTCAAACTGGTAGGTGTTGACTCCCGTCTCTTTTCCGGTCTGAATCTTTGTTCCTTTACCTGAGTTCGCTGAAGCGGCAAGTATTTCTGCGATACGTCGGGCTGCAATATTTTTTTCCGCAATGATAAGATGCATCGTTTTTTAGTCCTCCGTTTCTTTCAGAGCGGCATCCATTGCAATGTTGAGCTCTTTAGGATCGGCCCGTCCGCGTGTCGTTTTCATGACCTGCCCGACAAGGAAGTTTACGGCTCCTTTCTTCCCGGCGCGGTAATCGGCAACCGCGTTCGGGTTTGCGGCAATAATCTCACGGATAACATCCGTAAAGTCATCTCCCTCAGCTTTGGTAAGGCCCAGACGGGTTACAATGTCAGCAGGCATCTCACAGGCTTCATGGTCTTGTCCCATGCACGCATCAAGCATCGTTCTGAGCACTTCGACACCCGATTTGTCAGTTATTGCGCCATCACGGATGAGCACGATGAGGTCTGCAATATTCATCGTTGGCACGTCATCGATGCGCATTGAGCGGTAGTTTATCTCTCCAAGGAGGATATCTGCCACCCATATGGCTGCAATGGCCGGGTCTGCACCCGCGACCGATTCATAGAAATTGGCAACTTTCAGGTCACCGGTCAGGGTACGGGCATGGTTCTCAGAGATACCGTACTGTGTCATGAACCGTTCACGGCGTGCATCCGGAAGCTCAGGCAGCACGATATCTTTCAGCCATTCCGATACTCTCAGAGCGGGAAGGTCCGGAGCAGGGAAATATCGGTAGTCATTTTTGTTTTCTTTGCTGCGTGAAGACGTGGTGATGCCCCGTCCCTCGAGGAAATGGCGTGTCTCCTGCTCGATGAACTGCCCCTTTCGGATGAGGTTTCTTTGCCGCGTGATCTCAAAGTTGAGCGCCTTTTCTACCCCTTTATATGAGGAGATGTTCTTGCACTCCACGCGGTTGTGGCCTTTTATGGATATATTTGCGTCCACCCGGATCGACCCTTCCCGTTCCCCATCAAATACCTCGAGATATTCCAGTGTTGAACGGAGTTTGTTCAGGAAACGGCGTGCTTCCTTTGGGGACCGGAGGTCTGGTTCGGTAACGATCTCAATTAAGGGTATGCAACTCCTGTTGTAGTCAACAAGGGAGTAGCCCGCCCGGTCGCGTGAGGTTTTATGAATCAGTCGTCCGGGGTCTTCTTCAAGGTGAATCCGTGTGATGCGGATTTTTTTGGGATGTCCCTCGTCGTCATCCACTTCCATAATGCCCTTTTCTGCGATTGGCTTGTCATCCTGAGTGATCTGGTAGCCTGCGGGGAGATCCGGGTAAAAGTAATTCTTCCGAGAGAACTCTGAGACTTCCGGTACAGTCAGGTTTAGGGCCTTTGCGACCTTGAGCGCATGCATCACTGCCTGTTTGTTGAGGCACGGCAAGGCACCCGGGAGTCCCAGGCAGATGGGGCAAACGTGGGTGTTTGGTTCATCTCTCTGGAAATCAGTAGAGCACCCGCAGAAGAGCTTTGTCTTGGTATTGAGCTGGCAGTGAATCTCCAGTCCGATGATGACGGTTTTGTCAGTCATTTAAAGCACCTCTGATTCGTACGCAAACGCAGCGTCCATTACACGTTCATCCTCAAAATGGCGGCCGATCAACTGCAGACCGACCGGCATCTTGTCAACGGTTCCGCACGGGACTGATATTGCCGGCACACCTGCAAGACTTGCAGGTGCGGTCAGGATATCTGCGAGATACATAGAGATTGGATCACTCTTCTCTCCGAGTTTAGGTGCAATCTGCGGCATGGTCGGGCCTGCGATGATATCTGCATCGCGGAATATTCTGAGGAAGTCTTTGCGCATATTTTCGCGTGCCACCTGTGCCTTTGCGTAGTATTTCTCGTAGTATCCCTCAGTCAGGGCAAATGTTCCTAACAGGATACGGCGCTGCACCTCTTTTCCAAAGAACATACCTCGGTAATCACTGAATTCTTCGTGCCAAGGGCGCTTTGTCTCAACAGGAGGGCCAAAGCGCACTCCATCGAATCGCGATAGATTTGTGGATGCCTCACACATACCTGTTACATAGTGTGCGGCAAGGGCGTGTGACATGGAGGGGATGGAACATGTCATAGTCTCTGCACCGGCATCTTCCAGTTTTCTGATGGCAGTGCGGACAGATTCTGCTACGGCAGGGTCAACACCCTCGCCAAAAAATTCGTCAGGGACAGCAATTTTCATACCGGCAATATCTTTGGATGGTGTGTGAGCATAGGGGCGGTCATACATGGTAGCGTCACGGGGGTCGGGACCTGCGATAACCGACATCAGGGTATTTACATCTGTCACAGTTTTGCCCAGAGGGCCGATCTGCTCCATCGAACTGGAGTATGCAATGAGTCCGTAGCGTGAGACCCGGCCATTGGTTGGTTTGAACCCGACAACTCCACAGAATGCCGCTGGAGAGCGTATTGAACCTCCGGTGTCGCTCCCCAGTGCCATATCAACCATGCCGGTAGCGACTGCTGCGGCACTCCCGCCAGATGAACCGCCGGCGACACGTGATGCTTCGTTGGGGTTTGTGGTTGGGCCGTATGCACTGTGTTCGGTGGTATTTCCCGCCCCAAACTCGTCCATATTGGTCTTCCCTACGATAGCAGCACCTGCCTTTCTGAGGAGTGTTATAACATGTGCGTCAAAGGGGGGCACATATCCTGCAAGGATGCGGGATGCACAGGTGGTGGGAATTCCTGATGTTGATATATTATCGCTAATCCCAATCCCTTTGCCTTGGAGCGGGCCACCGCTTTCCTCGTACATGGCCACATCAAGACGGGTAATGAATGCATTCGTTTGGTCTGCTTTATCGAAGAAGTACTCTTTTGCCATTGTTACATCACCCTCGGCGCTCGGATATGCCCGTCTTCCGTCTCATTGGCGTTGGCGCACGCTTCTTCCTGTGTAAGAGAAGGGATAACCACATCCTCACGTAGCACATTAATGAGTTCTGAGTTGCTTACTTCACCTTCGCTGACGCTATCCAAAATATCAATATATTCAAGTATTTGATTGAACTGAACGGTAATTTCCGTCAGTTCCTCTTTTTGTATCTGGATATCTGCAAGTTTTGCAATTCCTTCTACATCGTTTTCCAACAGCATACGTTTTGCACCCTCTAAAGTTGATTCATGTACCCTTGTACTGAGTTTTTATAACCGTTTTTACGTGCGGCCTGCTGGATGGTCTTCCAGATACCGCTTCCATACTGCATTGCCTTCTTCTCATACCATGCGATTTCCTGTGGCATATAGGTGCATGCGACATTTCTGAGGGGGATTTTTCGGTTTCCTCCTGACACTTTGATATGTGCAGGAATTGCCTCAGCAGCGCGCACCACCCGTACATCAAGAAACGGGTAGGAGATTAAACAATGGAAAAGACCTGCTACTGCCTGGTCGCGTGCATTTTGGCGTGCAAGGCTTTCAAAGTCATCCCGAAAGAGACGTTCAATGTCATCGGTATCGAGATACCGGGCATATCCTCCAAAGAGTTCGTCTGCCCCATGACCGGTAAGAATGCGGGAATACCCATTTTCTTCTGCCCATTGTGCAACGAAATACAACGTTGTGGCAATCGATGCATCGACGGGTGTCACTCCGGGGATGACCTCCACCACAGTCTTCAAAGCGTCTTCGACGTCATCTGGTGAGACCGTAACGCAGGTGAGGTCAAGGCTGATTTCTCGTGCCACACGGATTGCATGGGCGATGTCATGTGAACCGGCAATCCCCACGACCACACAGGAAAGTCCTGCAATGGCGGCAATAAGAGCCGAATCGACACCACCGGAGAATGCCACAACACCTTCTGCATTTCTGAGTTGCACTGCAGTCTCAATAGCCTCTGCAAGTGGCATAAGAGGGGGGTTTGGTTTCACGTGGCCAGTCACCTTTCCCTTTTCCATCACCACTCCCGCATCGCATGGTCCGGGAACAATACCCATCTGATCACGGGCAGAGCCTTCGTCCCAGGAAATGGCGAACTCCCCTCCGCATGAGGTGAGCCAAGCTGTCCCTTCAGAGAGGTTGTGGATAATCTCTTTTGGGGTACATACCCGACCGTCTATTTCTATCCAGCCTTTCAGGGTAATCTGTGTAGCCATCTCTGTTCCGCTCCTGATGTTTCAGGTTCTCTCGTACAATATCTACACTGAGTAGAAAAAGGATGTGAATTTGGTCAGCAGAGAATTCTGATGAGGTGAGGTGCCCACTTGTTCATCGGAATATGAGAAAAAATGGTTTTTGGAAATTTTTATGCAACAAGCGGGCCCAGTTTTTTGGCGAGGGCTTCAACCTGTGCGACAGCGGTTCCGATGTAGTTATCCGGATTCAGGAGTGTCACTATCTCATCATAGGTAAGATGGGCGGCAACGGTTTCATCCTCTGAAAATACCTCTGCAACCTGGCGCTTCTCCTCGAGAGCTATCATACATGCAACCCGCACCCGTTCATGGGCATCCTGTCGGTCCATGCCGAGCTTTGTCAGTTCAATCATCACGGATTCCGCCATATTCACCCCGTGGAGCAGATCAAGATTCTTTCGGATATTGTCTTCGCGGATTCGGAGTCCCTTGAGCACCGTTGTCATCACCGTCAGGATATGATCACAAAGGATGCTAGTCTCGGGAAAGGTTATTCGTTCACACGAAGAGTTGGTGAGATCTCGTTCATCCCAGAGGACATTATTAGCGAGTGCAGGCTCTACCATGGCCCGAACGATACGAGCGAGGCCTGACACCTGTTCTGACTTTATTGGGTTTCTTTTGTGCGGCATGGTGGAAGACCCAACTTGGTTTTTGCCAAAGGACTCTTCCAGTTCACCTATCTCAGAGCGCTGCATCATTCGCACTTCAAGGGCAATTTTGTCAAGTGTGGTGGCAACATTTGCAAGGAACATGATATACTCTGCAAGCCGGTCGCGCTGGATGACCTGATTCGAGACATCCACCGGGGTCAGCCCGAGATATCCCATCATATGGGCCATGACTGCGGTGCCCGCCTCTCCGAGTGATGCCTGTGTTCCCACAGCACCGGTCATCTGGCCGACTGCTGCCCGTGGACGAAGCTGTTCCAGACGTTCAATATGGCGGGATACCTCAGACGCCCAGATGGCAAACCGCAGGCCATAGGTCGTGGGTACACCAATCTGACCGTGGGTGCGTCCGGCGCAGACCAGATTTTTGGTCTCCGTGCTGCGCTTTAAGAGCACGCCAAGCAGGGTTCTCAGTTTCCGTTCGATGATGGCAAGGCTCTCTTTTACCAGCAAACCGGTTGCAGTGTCGAGAATGTCATTTGATGTAGCTCCGTAGTGAACCCATCGTGCAGACCCTCCGCAGACCTCAGAGAGGGCCTTTACGATGGCCATCATATCGTGGTTAATTTCTTCTTCGATCTCCTTTGCGCGTGCAAGGGAAGCGTCTGGTGCGTGTGCCTCTATCTCATCAGCAGCGGCCTGTGGAATAACTCCTGCCTTTGCCTCTGCGACAGCAAGGCCGACTTCAGCTGCGATAACACAGCGAAACCGGTTCTCCTCATCCCAGACAGCACGCATCTCCGGAGTGCCGTACCGGAAGTCGATGGGGTGGATTGCCATAGTAGTCTATACGTGCGGCTGGATGCACAAAAATGCTTTGTAGAAAATGGGGATGAAAGATAGCTTTCAGGTGCTCTTTCTCTCCACGTGAGTACCTACATCTGATCACCTGCCCATCGAAGCAGGTGATCTGTTCTTATTCTCTGATAGAAAATTCTGCATCAATGATCATCGGGTCGCTCTCTTCTGGTATCAGGACCCAGAGGGCGATGTAGACAAGGATCATGACCCAAAAAAACATGAGTGACAATACCGTTAACACCGCCCAGACAATCCTTACCAGTGTGGGACTGACGCTAAGATAGGAACCTATGCCGCCACACACGCCCCCCAACATCCGGTTATCAACAGACCGAACGAAACGATGAGATGATTCCATACGTACTTTATCTGTTGCCTCACCGATAACATTTCTTTCTGTGTCATCCCCACAGCGAGTCCATACCCAAGAGTAGATGATACTCCAAAGACAAATATGGGGTTAATGGGCGTCAGAGGTGACTATTTCCCGTACGGTTCATACCGTCCTTACCAGAAGGACATGCTTGAAATGGCGGCCGCATGTGCACGGGATGGTGGCATTGGGATGATTGATGCCCCGACAGGATGCGGCAAATCAAGCGTTGTCTCAGCTCTTCTTGAAGAAGCGAACGGACGAAAAGTCATTGTCGCAGTACGGACGGTGAGTCAGCTCAATACCTTTGTGCGTGAACTCGAACTTGTACGCAAAAAACATCCCGGTCTACGCTACTCGTATCTTGTCGGTAAACGCCATATGTGCCTGATGGGAGGGGCGGGGGATACGTATCGTGTCTGTGAGGGGCTCAAGGCATTCTCCACTTCCCTGATGCGTGAGCGTGCGCGCAAAGGGGCACTTGTACCCGCAAACGACAAATTTATTGCCGACCAGGTCCGGAAACAGGATACAGAACACCCTCTTCTGTGTCCCTATTTCATCCGAAGCAGGGTCTTTGTTGAGGGGGCAGACGGTCTGCGGATGCTGCCTTCAAACACCCTAAAAACCCGTGCTGATCAGGTGGCGCGGACACAGGTTTCGCCGGACAAGCTTCATGAATTTTCTCAGGGTCTCTGTCCGTATGAAGTGCTACTTCAGGCTGCACGCGATGCAGATGTGATAATTCTCAATTTCCACCATCTCTTTAACACCGATATCCGTGACCAGTTGTATCAATCGCTGGGTATTGAAGCAGAAAATTCCCTGCTTTTGGTTGATGAAGCGCATAATTGCGGAGACACTGTTGAGAGCATTCAGTCAGTTACGCTCCTCCGCGCCTCGCTTGATCAGGGAATGGCTGAACTGGGAAGAATGCGGGGGAGTGTCTCAGGAGCCGATGCCCTCCTGCACATGCTCCCCCGTGTCGGGCAGTTTATGGATTCCCTGCAGCGGTCATTTAAAGAAGAAGACTGGTTTGACCCTGCGACCTTTGTCCGCTTTGTGCTTATGGGGAGCTTCTATCAGCGCATTGATGAGATCGTTGACGACCTGCTCAAAGCGGATGAGTCCTATCGTGAGGCGCAGAAACAGTCTGGTGATTTTAAAGAGAGTGCTGTGGAGCGACTAACTGCCTTTTTCTACCGGATTATGCGGTCTCTTGATGACCCTGCCTTTCTCACCCTTTACCGCAAGAAGAGTGGGGAGATCTCTCTTGAGGTAAAGAATATCGACCCTTCAGCTACCATGAAGGACATCGCGTCCTATCATGCCTGCGCCATCTTTATCAGTGGCACGCTTTCTCCCGTGGACCGATATCGGCGCCTCTACTTTGAAGACCTTCCCGTTAAGACGCTCACCCTTCCAAATGCGTTTCCTCCCCAGAATCGTGCAGTTTTCTGTGCACAGGACGTTACTTCCACCTTCCAGATGCGGAAGAATGCCGGAAACACGGAACGTATTGAAGGGTATATACGCAGTTTTGCGGCTCTTCACGGAAGTCTGGCGGTTTATTTTCCGTCATATGAATTATTGGAGCGATTCACGGTAGGGCTTCCGCCACGCCTGAACCGAAAGAAGGTCTTTGTTGAATCATCGTCACCAACGGATTCGGCAAACGATCTCCGAGAGTTTATGTCCCTCCCGTCCCGTGGGGAGTATGGTATGATCTTTGGTGTCTGCGGTGGAAAATGGAGTGAAGGGCTTGATTACCGCGGTGAAATGCTCTCCGGTGCATTGGTATTCGGCTTACCGCTTGCACCGTTTACCGAAGTGCGGCGCATGACAAGCCAGTATTTCAAAAACAAATTTGGGCGGGAAGGGGAGTTCATATCATACACCATGCCTGCGATAAATCGTGTCCTGCAGGCGCTTGGGCGTGTGTTACGCACCCCAGAAGACCGGGGCGTTCTTGTTATTGGGGAAAGCCGGTTTCTTGAGGGTGAAGTCAATAAAGGTCTCCCCCCTTGGGTCCAGGATGAGATGATCCCATGCACGGTCTCCTCGTTTATTGAGGAAACCAAATCATGGCGCTGATCTCAGGTGCCTGCCGGTTTAATCTCTGGTGGGTGCATGTGGATTGGTCGGATACGTCTGTCCACCGGGTATCCTTTTCAAAGAGCGGTGAGGAGGGTCCCGTCCCCCCCGCCCTCCGGGCATACTGTGCCGGGACTCTGCGTGAGACGCTCGCTCTGAAATCTGTTGCAACAGAGGATACCGCCCCTTATGCTGTGGTCTATCGTGCCGTCTGCCGGATTCCGTATGGAAAGACGGCAACATACGGAGATATTGCAATGGAGTGTAATACCTCTCCGCGGGCCATTGGCATGGCAATGAGCCGAAATCCCACTCCTCTTGTTGTTCCCTGTCACCGTGTTGTGGCAAAGAACGGGCTTGGTGGGTACACTCCTGACGTTTCCATCAAACATGCCCTCATTACGATGGAACAGAAGGATTGATCTTGTTTTGAATGTGAATTCTGCAACCCTCACGTAAGCATGCATCCTGAAAACTGACTTTTCTCTCATGCTCAGGAGGGTAGTGCACCTGTTCACCTGTCGCCGTGATGTGTGCTCCGTATGCCTTGCTGTTTGTCTTTGGGAAAAGTTCTGAAGAATCCCGCAGTTCTCTTTTATCCGTGAGAGGTGTCAGTGGGCATTATGGTGTAATCTGATCTCTTCGGGGCTGAAAGAATGTCCATTTAAATTACCTGAGGGCATATGTATCCCATACTGTGAGATCATGAAGATAGCACTACTTGGAGCAGATGCGGTTGGGCTTTCCCTGGCTGGCCGCCTTTCAACACTATCAGATGTGGAAGTCCATGCGGTTTCACGGTCACAGT
>JAAYIO010000193.1 GCA_012523385.1 Methanomicrobiales archaeon | reverse complement strand
GGTGTCACCGGCAGAGCATGCCGGAATCTGGACAGCTTTGTCATGGACGCACCCCTGATGCATGATGTCTATGACAATGGCTGCATCGGTGCAGACATCGCCATTGTAGAGGGCGTCCGCGGACTGTATGAGGGTGCAGAAGCCCTCACCGACCGCGGGTCTACGGCAAGTGTCGCAAAGACACTCGCGTTGCCAACCATTCTCGTGGTCGACGCCCGAAGCATCACCCGGAGTGCGGCAGCGCTCGTCAAGGGCTTCCAGATGTTTGACCCTGACGTCCGGATAGAGGGCGTCATCCTCAACCAGATCAACGGAAAGACGCATCAGGATAAGGCAACAAAAGCCATTGAGCATGCCTGCGGCATCCCGGTCATCGGTGCCATCCCGCGGACGGATGAGATGAAACTCACGATGCGCCACCTCGGGCTGGTGCCGTTTCTGGAAGGCTCACAAAAAGAGGCATTCCGGGAAAAAATTCATGCGATCACGCAGATCATCGGCGACCATGTCGATATGGATCAGCTCCTGGATATCGCAAAAGAATCCCCCGCACCCCAACTTCAGCCCGCCTTATTCCGTCCTGCAGAAGAAACTGACGTGAAAATCGGCGTGGCCCTTGATGAATCGTTTAACTTTTACTACAACGATCTCTTTGACATCCTGCGCGCACAGGGTGCAGAGCCAGTGTTCTTCAGCCCGATGCATGACCGCCTGCCGGACGCAGACGGGTATATCATCGGCGGCGGAATCCCTGAGCTATTTGCAAAGGAACTGGAAAATAACAGCCGGATGCAGGAAGCCGTCAGGGAAGTCTCAGCAAACGGCACTCCTATCTATGCAGAATGCGGCGGCCTCATCTATCTGACAGATGAACTCGTTCTCGCAGGCGAGGGCGACAACCAACAAAAAGAAGAGCACTATACCATGGCCGGTGTTTTGAAAGGAGAGACACGGATGCTCCCCCGCCGAATCATCGGATACGTGGAAGGGATTGCATCAGATAAAAGCCCCCTCGGAAGCGGAACGTTTGCAGGCCACGAATTCCACCGCAGCAACGTCTGTCTCGCAAACGATACGGAGTATGCATACCGCCTGACCCGCGGCAAAGGCATCAAAGGCCAGCAGGACGGGGCGGTTGTCAAAAATACCCTCGCTGCCTATACCCACCTGCACCCCTCCTCGGTGCCGGGCATGTTCCGACATTTCACGGAGATGTGCAGGGGTAATTCCCGATAAATTTTTTTTCGAAACTGATTTCAAACACAAATCATTTGAAACACCACAGAGTATACTACTGTATGCTGATTTACCTGAACGGGGAATTTGTTTTACAAGAGGACGCAAAGGTTTCCGTTTTTGATCATGGTCTCCTGTATGGAGATGGCATTTTTGAAGGCATTCGTGCCTACAACGGCAGGGTGTTCCGTCTCCACGAGCATATCGACAGGATGTGGGATTCTGCAAAGACCATTGACCTCAAGATACCGATCTCAAAGAAAGAGATGGAAGAGATCATTCTTGAAACGCTCCGGAAAAATAATCTCAAAGATGCCTACGTACGCCCGATCATCACCCGCGGTGTCGGCGACCTCGGACTTGACCCGAGGAAATGCAGCGTACCGACGATCATTGTGATTGCAACCAGCTGGGGCGCGATGTATGGCGACCTCTACGACAAAGGGCTTACCGCCATCACCTGCTCCATCAGACGAAACCCTGCCGAAGCACTTCCTCCCAATGTAAAGAGTCTCAATTACCTCAACAACATCATGGGCAAGATTGAAGCGAATTACAAGGGCGGCGACGAGGCAATCTTCTTTGACACCAACGGCTATGTCGCCGAAGGCTCTGGCGACAACATCTATGTGGTCAAAAACGGCGTCATCCTCACCCCCCACACAATCAATAACCTCAGGGGCATTACCCGTCTGGTGCTCATTGAATGCGCTGAAGAACTGGGTATTCCGGTGTATGAACAAAATCTGGGCTACTTTGATCTCTATTCAGCCGATGAAGTCATTGTCACCGGGTCCGCTGCAGAGGTTACCCCGGTAACAAAAATTGACGGCCGCGAGATCGGCACCGGAAAGCCCGGTCCGATTGTCAAACAACTGATGTCTGCATTCAAAACCAAGACCGAGACAGAGGGAAACCCGGTCTACTAATTTTTTCGTAGGGCGTTTTCGGTAATATTTTTACTCGGTCTTCCTGAATGTTCTGTGGAATGCAATCCAAAAATGTTATATCTAAATGACCCGTATATATTCAGGCACAACTAACGGTGCGTATTGCTGATATAGTGTAGAGGCCAATCATGCCGGCCTTTCACGCCGGCGACTGGGGCTCGAATCCCCGTATCAGCATACTGTTCTCTTGTTTTTATTCTGTGATTCGGGTTTTATTTCTGGACATTTTCACTATATTTGAGAATTTATTCCATTATAGCCGAACTTGTTGTATGGGGCATTTTGTTGTTTTTTTGGAACCGTGACCAATAACCAACTATTATTGCATTATACGATAATAAACGGGAAAAACACCCTTTAGACAAGAAATAATGATCAATAAATCCACCGCCGGTCCCAACAGAGCGCGGTAACGATATATATCCAAAGCCCAATTCCAAATCGAAATAGTAATTTATTGTTACCACGATAAACCGATATTAAACATTCCCAAAACGATGACTCATTAGGCAAATATGCCTTATTAATCATCTCCATCTCACTTGCCACCTTTATGGCATCGCTTGATGGAACCATCGTAAATATCGCCCTTCCTACCATCTCAGAATCCTTTAATATCTCATCCAGTACCGTAAGCTGGGTTTCCACCATTTATCTCTTAGTGATGGCAGGGTGTGTGCTAATATTCGGAAAGATATCGGACATCATCGGGTTTAAGAATATATTCCTCTCAGGATTCGTGGTATTTACCCTGGGATCATTTTTGAGTGGATTCTTACCGGAGGCCCTCAACTCATTCTATATGTTGGTGGGATCGCGTGTCATTCAGGCAATCGGCGGTGCCATGATCGCATCCATTGGCCCGGCAATGATTGCTGCGTTTATCCCCATGAGCTTCAAGGGAAAGGCGATGGGCATCATCATGACCATTGCTGCCCTCGGTATGGCCCTTGGGCCAACCCTGGGAGGATTTTTAACCCAGTATATGTCCTGGCACTGGATATTCTTCATCAATATTCCGGTTGGCATCATTGCCTTCATGCTGGGCGCAAAAGTCATCCCGGCTACACCATCCCGTGGCGACCTCTCCGGCTTTGACAAAGGCGGGGCGGCACTCATATTCGTTGGGCTTGCAGCGCTTCTCTTTGCCGTCTCAGAAGCAAACGCGCTTGGGTGGACGTCCCTCCCCATTGCAGGGTCCATCGTTATTGCCACCATATCCCTCGGATACTTTATCATACACGAACTGAGATCCCCCGATCCCATCCTCGACCTCACCCTGTTTACTAAAAGAAATTTTCTGCTTGCAAATCTTATCATGTCACTGATCTTCTTCTGCTTTGCAGGGATCAATTATCTGCTTCCGTTTTATCTGGAATATGTACAAAAGTTTGACACCTCATCAGCAGGTCTCATATTAACCGCACTCTCCGTTGCCATGATGATCGCAGGCATTCTTGCAGGCGTAATTTATAATAAAACCGGTGGGCGTATTCTCTGCATTGCCGCCGCCGGTGCTCTTACTATCGGATTTTTCCTCCTTACGAACCTCAATGCCGAAACAGGTATCGGATTTCTCGTGCTCTGCCTCACAATCATCGGCTTTGGCATGGGTCTTATCGTTGCCCCCTTGTCCAATATAGTTATGAACTCTGTTTCCCGAAAACATCAGGGCATGGTCTCAAGCCTGACCAGTCTTGAGCGATTTGCCCCCATGACCATCGGAATTGCGATATTCAACCTAATCTTTATTCAGGGAATGAAAGCCATTATTAAAAATCATGATATCACCCGGGATGCCCCCGCAACCATAAAAATGGCCGTCCTTTCTGCAGGATTTGATCTGGCATTCTTTGTCGCCTTCCTCATTGCCATCGTCATCCTTATCCTGACGATTCTTGTACGACAGGAGATCCATCCGGATTATGCAGATGAAAACGTTCATGAAGAGACGGCAATAGAAATGGTATAACCTTTCTTTTTATGTCAAGAATCACACAGGGCGATTTTTTGTTAAAAGAGGAGGCTAAGAAGCCTGAAAAATTATAGAAATAGACCCTTACGATTTACATTTATCCTGCAGATACTGGATGACATCAGATATATCCGCACGATCAATCAACGAAATCCCATAATGTTTCACAATCATATTTCTAACCTTTTCAGACTCAATCCAACCGTTGTCAAGCGATTTAATCAGATTATCGATCTCTTGAATGTAGGGCACAATCTTTGCAGTCATCTCTTCACCACACTCGAGTTCAATAATGCCAAGAATAATCTGAAGAGGATTTCTGATATGATCATTTAAGACGGCAAACTGCTCCATATTCTTGTCAATCTGGATGAATGCCTCCTTTTTTATATCCTCAAGCACGTTGTATTCAGTGGTATCTCTCAAGTATAGGACAGATTGTTTAAAAACACCATCTTCGATAATGGGCATATTTCTAAGAGAATATACCGCGAATTTGTCTTTATAGCGATATTTAATGTCCTTTTCGAAATATTGATGCCGTAAAATAAGGGCCCCTATCTCTGAATTCTGATCGTTAGAGAACAAGGGAGTCAGGCAGTTCAGTTCCATCCCCTGAATCTCTCCTTTTATGCCACTGTTCCGGCAAAAGGTCTCAAAGGCTCCATTATAAATGACCACCTTGAATTTCTCATCAATTACCACGAGAATATCATGAAGCGTATCAATCGTCGTTCGGTATTGAAATTCAGAATAGCGGATTGCCGCTTCCATCCTCTCGCGTTCGGTGATATCACGGCATAATACCGTGATATAACGGTCCTTTCCAAAATGAGCTGAACTAATACTCAGCTCCATCCGGATCTCCTGACCATCCCTCGCCGTCAGCGGTGCCAGAATTATTTCGGATGAGCGGATATCAGATTCCATCATCGCCATGATCTGATGAATGCGGTAATGATGTGCTACATCAAATATCGTTAAATTCAGGAGCTCTTGGGTGGTATACCCAAGCAGTTCTTCAGCACGCTTGTTCGCATCGATGATGCATCCGGACGAAGAGTCAAGAATGAATACAATATCACGGGTGCTGTCAAGTGCGGCCCGAAACCGTTCCAGTTTTTCCTGCTGAGTCTGAAGTTGCGGATAATAACTCTTCTTGAGAGATGCCTCGCCAAATCCGATAATGCGATTCCGGATCTCTTCCAGATCTTCCTCATAATGGTCTTTATCCGTCATCATTTCATACACTCATTTTTTTATTGAACCAGTCCGACCGGTGAGGAATACCAGACCAAAAATACCCGCACATCAAAGAACACCCTCAAAAAGATGCGTGAGATCATCCGCATCAGTAATTCTCGGATTGGTCGCAATACAGGGGTCTGAAGCAGCATGTGCGACCAGATACGGGATATTATCCACAGAGGCGCCATATTCAGAAAGGGTTAGCCGATCATCCGGGCGCCCCCGCATCTCGGTAATTTTCTCAACCATGGCAGCGATGATCTGCTCATCATCGGATATGTGGGGAGAAACGCCCATAATCCCGGCAATTTTCCGGTATTTACGTTTCGATGAGGAATAATTATACGGAATGACGCTCTGCATCGCAATGCAACTGGCAAGCCCGTGCGGCAGATCAAATACAGCACCGATGGCATGAGACATCGCGTGGATAAGCCCCACTCCTGCATTAGAAAACGCAATTCCTGAGTACATGCTCGCCATCAGGGACTGAAACCGGAAATCGTAATCATCTGTTTTATCACCAGAAAACGGGAATAAACCCGCAGATATTGTCATTGATTCCAACGCCAGCATGTCGCTTAAATGAGACGCACCATTGGAAACATAGGCCTCCATGGCATGCGTAAAGGAATCTATTCCTGAATAGATAGTAACCGAGTCTGGTTGGGTCAGCAAGGGGATGGTATCAAGGAGAGAAACATCCGGAACAAGGGACTTTGAAATAATAAGATTCTTTGTTTTATGCACCGTATCGCATATCACCGCATATTGCGAGACATCGGCGCCACTCCCTGCTGTTGTCGGCACACAGATCAACGGGGGTGTGGGATTTTGCACCTTATCGACGCCGATATAATCCATAATGGTGCCCCCGTTTGTTGCAATAATACCAATGCCTTTTGCACAGTCAAGAACACTGCCCCCTCCGATTGCAAGAATGCCCGTGCATTCCTCACTCAGATAGACATCTGCTCCGGCCATCACATTATAGTTGCGGGGATTCTCCTCGATATCTGAAAAAACAACATATTCAGTCCCTGCGTCATCAAGGCTCTGGAGAATGTCCCGGATCCATTTCTGGCAAAAAATATTATCGTCAGTGGCAATGAGAACACTACCCGAATGAAAATTTTTCGTGTATCTGCCAGCATAGATTCGTGAATTATCGCCAGTAATAATCTCCGGAATTACATATTTTCGGTGCTCACGAATTATTTCCATTCAGAATCTCACCCCAGACATTGAGGTATAATAATTTGTTTGATTGGTTTAAAAGAGATGTGATAACGACACCCTACAAATACCTCAGAGATCTTTGGTTAAGATGAGCATTTTATGATGTTGTCCCCCTGTCTTGTCCTGCAGAAATAACTATATCCTCCCGGTAGAGATGAATTCTTAATGGCAATGGGTAAGAACGGGACGATGCTGTGGGTAATGCTTGCAGTAGGTTTAACACTAATTCTGACTGCCTGCGGGGGATGCACTGATTTTGCACCGGGTGGTTTCACCGACAGTGACATCACGGTGATACCCGGCACCACCTCTCCTGCACCCCCACCCGGACCGGGGCAGCAGGTCTATGGAAACCTCGTCATTGACGTGCCGGAATTTGTCCAGCACTGGAAAGCAGACGGGACATGTTTCTGGCAAGGGCAGATCAAAGTCACCAATACCGGAGAAACGCCGATAATGAATGTCGTCATTCGTTCCTATCTTATGCGGACAACCGATAACAGAAGAGTAAATGTAGACAGTAAAACCTTTGAACGGGTAAATTCCGGCGCTTCCCTGTATTATACATCACAAGTGTTTGGCACCTGCGATACCGGCTATTACATTGTGGTTAAGGCAGATACCGAATAACTTTTTTCGATAAACCGGTATCTGCGATAGGTTGAATACCCCCAATTATTCCTTTTCACCCACACCCTTTTTTGCACCGCGATATAGGTGCCATACACAAACATCGCAGGCATACCTGATACCTGGAGAGAACAAGTCTCCACGTATTCGCCCGAATATAACCAACATATTCTTATTTGTTCTCCTCTTTAGTCCTCATATGAAGATCCTTGCAATAAACGCAAGCCCCCGGGGGAAAAACAGCAACACGCGTCAGCTGGTGGAAGCGGCGCTC
>JAAYIO010000192.1 GCA_012523385.1 Methanomicrobiales archaeon | reverse complement strand
CCTCCTTCACCACCCGGTCGATGGTATCGTAGAAGGTGCCAGTCCTCTTATAATACCGATTTTCAAGGCGGGTTGTGGAGACGATGACCGCACGCACGGACGGGCGGGCAAGTCCAAAGACAAAATCGCGGACCGGGATATAGAGATCTTTTCCCGTGACAATGAGAATATTGTCATCGATGCCATGCTGGCGCGTGTAGATGTCCTGCATGTCAGAGAGAATTTTTGATGCGTTATACTGGTTCCGTCCTCCGTCAAAACCGCGCAGCATAATCGGGTTTTCCCGCAACTCAACATCTGCACCCAAAATGGATCCGATGGCTTCTGCCACCGGGATTTGAAGACCATTTGGTGACGTTGAATCCCAAAAGATAAGGAAACTCATCCTAAATATCATTAGTAATGGAGAACCATAAGCATATTGAAGATCGTTTCTCCCGATTCATCATCGAAACCTATCGTTCTGCCATAGAAATTGGTGTCGGCAGGAACTTTACCACCGCAGAGTTTGCCGTTCGTGCCGGTGTTACGGTGAAAACGACCGATCTCTTCCCGCAACAACCGCCTGAAGATGTCTTGTTTCTGCGGGATGATGTCTGTGCGCCGGATACGGCATGGTATGAGGGCACGGAACTCATCTATGCCGTGCGGCCGGGGATTGAGATGGTGCCCTGCATCATCGCACTTGCCCAATCGGTGAACGCCGACTGCATCATCTACCATCTGGGAAATGAGATCTATGAACGCGGCGGTCGTATCATCGACTGCGGCGTGGTGCTTCACCAGTATCATACCCGTATCTAAAATCCATCGAAGAGGGTTTTTTGAGAGCGGTCGGGGATGGGTTCGGGTTCTGAAGCAGGTTCTGGTGTGGGTTCGGTGGTTCGTGTCACTTTCTGGGGAGCAACTGGGTTTTCCTCTAATGGTCGCGCTGTTTTCTGGGGCGCCGCAGGAGGTTCATCGGGTTCAGAGAATGAAAGCGGCGTTTCTTTCGGCTGTTCCGCGGTGATCGCCTGTCCTTTTTTGGCTTTTTTGCGGGTGTATCCGAGTTCCTCTTCGCGCCGCTCTTTTGCAAGGTCTTTGATTATTTCTGCGGCCTTTGTCTTGTCCCCGATAAAGAACTCCAGTTCGTCTTTGTCGAGATACAGGGCGCGGGCATACTCTTCCGGGTCTGCCGCGATGAGTTTTGCGAGAGGAGTGAAAAAGTCCTCGCGCAGTGCGCTTCCGGGGATATGGTAGTTCTCTCCGAGTTTTCCCATGATGCCACTTCGGAGTGCCTTCTGTTTTCGTCCGGTCCCCATCCTGCGCCAGCGCTCAGGCGGCATGATGCGTGCCTGAATACCTTTACCGCGTGCCGCATCCGCAGGGCCCATTACCATGAGAGCGGATGCATATTTCCAGAGCGTGTAGTATTGGCGGCGATAGGTGCGGCCAATAAAGCGGTCGGCAACCGAGAGCGTCTGGTGGGCATATGCCTTGGCCCCAACGTCTTTCACCGAGGTCATGGACTCTTCAATCCACTGTTCGATGGTGTCCGGGGTGTCGTCCACCTCGCGTGCATAGCGCAGCAGAGTCTCATCGTCTGCACCGTAATGGATGGCTTTAATGAGTTCGAATATTGACGTGCGCTCATCTTTCTGTGAGGTGTGCACATCCCCTGATTTGAGATGTGTGGTGCCGATGGCAGCAGCCGAGAGGCTGTTTATCGCTGATCGCATATCTCCTCCGGAATTTTCTGCAATCCGTTCAAGGGCCGCGATGTCGCACTCCACGTCTTCTGACTTGCAGATATAACGAAGGTGAGGGACGATGCTCTTTGCCATGATGGCCTTAAACTGCACGGTATCGCAGAGGGCACGAATTGACGGGTCAAGGCCGTAGAGATCGTTTGCAATGAGGATTATAGGCTGACGTGATGAGCGAATCACGTCTGCTATGGCACGAGCCCCCCCGCGGTCAGAGTTGCCGTGAATATTGTCTGCCTCATCAAAGATGATGAGGCGCCGTCCGCTGCCCGTGAGGCTTGCGGTTGTGCTCCCTGCACCGGCTATCTTTTCGATGACCCCTTTGGTGCGCTGGTCACTTGCGTTGAGTTCAATGACGTCCCAGCCCATATCACGGGCGAGGGCGTGGGCTGCGGTGGTCTTTCCGATACCTGGCTTTCCGTAGATGATAAGCGGCTTCATGCCGGTATGCCATGTTCTGCCCCAGTCAGCGATCTGCCGGATTGCTGTGCCGTTGCCGACAATGTCCTGCAGGCGCTGTGGTCGGTAATGTGCAGCCCAGTCCATGGGTATATTCTCTGTGGCTGAAGGGTGAAAAATGCAGTGATGCTGGTTTATGGACTTCTCAGGAATAGGTCTTTGCCGGTTCGGTTTATCAGGCGCGTTTTCAGGAGAGGGCATGGCGGATGCACGTTTTGTGAGGCCTCGTTATTGCACCGCTATTTTTGGGGAATATGCATATCCTTAACTAAAATAACACTGATGTGATCAACTAAGATGGTGGTATTGTGGTAGATTGTCCCACTGACGAGATTGCAGGAGCCGTACGTAATTACGATGGCGTAAAGAGGAAACGTGCAATCGGAGAAATAATAGAGACACTTCGTCTTGTAACACCAAACGTACCCGTCTCTTTTGGCGATGACGCGGCACTGATATACAACGGAGATACCGGCCTTCTTTTTGCAGCCGATGGGATATGGAGTCGTCTTCTGGATGCAGACCCATACTGGGCAGGTTTCTGTTCGGTGCTGGTTAATGTGCATGATATAGCTGCGATGGGCGGTACACCGCTTGCCATGGTGGATATTCTCTCGGTAAAGGACACAACGGTCTGTCGTGAGGTAATACGGGGGTTGTATGAGGCAGCAGCGATATTCTGTGTTCCGGTCGTAGGGGGACATCTCCATCCGGATGCGGAGTTCAATG
>JAAYIO010000191.1 GCA_012523385.1 Methanomicrobiales archaeon | reverse complement strand
GAGTTATTCTTGTCAGTACAATCCCGGTAATAACGATCAAAATAAACACGATCAGGTAAATGGATAAGGCCCACGCAACCCCGACAAAAACCGCAACAATGCCCGCAATGATCACGGTTCGTGCCGAACAAGGCACCATCGTT
Organism: Methanomicrobiales archaeon; assembly: GCA_012523385.1. Taxonomy (GTDB): domain Archaea; phylum Halobacteriota; class Methanomicrobia; order Methanomicrobiales; family Methanomicrobiaceae; genus Methanogenium. The sequence continues at coordinate 6,046 of JAAYIO010000191.1, read as the reverse complement.
ATTAAAAATGACGCAATGAACCGTTCCCGTTTTGGTAACTGCCGGATGCTCATGATGGCAGGGACATTGCAGCCCAGCCCGAGCACCATGGGAATCAGTGCCTGCCCGTGCATGCCGACATGATGCATTGCGCGGTCCGCAAGAAATGCCGCCCGCGTCATATATCCCGAATCCTCAAGGATGGAGAGGAGGATATAGAAGACAAAAACAAAGGTGAATGCAATCCCCAGCCCTGCCTGCACCGCAAGAATGAGCGAGAATGAGATCTGTTCCCAGAACGGCGAAAACCCGGCCGCCATGAGGGGAGTAACCAGATAAATTTCAAACTGCTCGACAATGATCTCTTCGAGAAACGAGCCGACAAAAAACACCGTCAAAAGGGTTGAAAAGAGCAAGATAATAAGTATCGGAATGCCCGGAAACGACCGTGTCAACAAACGATCCAGATCAAATCTCTTTTTGTGACCCTTGAAAGATGTTATTTCATTTGCAATTTTTGTTGCAGCATTGTGGCGGTTGGTTGCAATGATCTGGTGTACAGACATCTGGTGCTCGTCTTCAATCTCATCAGCTATCGTAGATGCTGATTCAAGCAGGTCAGTATCCGCTCCCAACATCTGAAGCGCGTCAAGAGCCTCTCTCCGTGAACATCTGTGGATCTTGACAAGGCTTCGGATGGCAGCCTCGATGTGCTGACCATAGGTAACCTCGTATCCCATTTTACGAGCATCCGAAAGGATACAGGGGACGATATCTCCAATATTTCGTCCTTCGGATGCAGCTGTGGCAATGACCCTGCACCCAAACATCTCGGAGAGACGTTCAAAATCAATCTCGATACCCGCTTTTTCGGATTCATCAATCATGTTGATGACGACAACTCCGGGTAGTTCGTACTCTGCGATCTGCAACAACAGGTAGAGGTTTCGTTCCAGATTTGATGCATTGATGACAGGGATGACTACGTCAACATTCCCTTCCTGCAGATAGCGGCGAACACTGGTTTCCTCATCAGAAGTTCCATCAAGAGAGTAGATGCCGGGAAAATCAACGAGTTCAACAATCTCCCGCTGATAACAGACACCGCCTGATGAAATACCAACGGTGGTGCCGGGGAAATTACTGATCTCAACGCCAATTCCTGTCAGTTGACTAAAGATCAGCGATTTACCAACATTTGGGTTCCCGATAAGTGCCGCCTTCATTCAATGGGCTCCACGAGCACAGATGCCGCAATTTCCGGGCTGATTGCAATATCACTTCCTTTAATGGTAACAACGAGTGACCCGTTGGAGAGTTTTCTCTGGATGGTGATCTCCTCGCCGGGGATAGCACCAATATCATTGAGGCGTCCCATCCGGCGGGGCCCCCGGACTAATGCAACACGAACCGTTTCATTTTCCTTATAGAACGAGAGTGGTTTGAGATCACGTGCCTGTGGACAGGAACGTCGATTTTCCTGCCTGCACGGCCGTGGGCATGAAATATAATTTTTGAGCCTGCTGATGGTTTCGTCAGATGCTTCGTGTTCTATCCGGCAGGCCTGCTCTGAGGCAGTGCTTTGATCCATACCCAACATTTCCGTAAAGAAACATTCGAGTATTTTATGTTTTTTTAGGACACATTCAGCAGTTTTATGTCCTTGTTCAGTCAGTCTGATGGCGTTACCCGGGCCACGAATTATGTCTCCGGTATCTTCGAGTTGGTTCAGGTCTTGACGAACCGCATCCACGCTGCGGTCAAATTTCCGGGAGAGAGACTGAAGCGTGTCCTCTCCGAGAGTATCAATCCGGTTTTCGAGAATCCATTCCAGATAATCCTCGTGAACTGAGGTTTGCATATATCGAAATACATTATGCTTTCATTTGCTAAAGACTATATCGACTCTACCAAGGTGAGATCTATTTCAGAAAAAAATGCATCTTCGCAAAACGCGAATACCATAGAGCTCGTTGACCCCCCATTTTACCTCAACCAGTTCGAGGAAGCATTTCGCTATATCATCGATGAATACCAGATTCCTCACCATGATATCGGGGTATTTGTTCCCTGTGCAATCAGAAAACCCTACAGCACGTCGCCGAGTCACCTCATGTTTCATACCATACTTGATTCTGTGTATGCCACTGACACGTCCTATCACTTAGTGATCTTCGGCACCTGCGGCACGGTGCCCGCTGAACTGGAATGCATGTATCCCTACGCACAATACCATTACATGCTGGGTAAATGTATGGACGAAAGAATTCAAAGCGATTTTCTCAAGATAGAGACCTATCGCCTGAAAGAATTTCTCAGGAAAACCGAAGACACCTACCAGATACGGATTGCATATTGCATCGGCGCCTTTCGGAAGGCAATGATTCGGGCGGTCGCCGAAACTGGCATTGACGTTTTGATCTACCCCACCGATCAAACGATACAAAAGATGTATGCAGAAGACTCCCTGTTTCCGGAAGGAAGTCTTTTCATGCAGGAATATGTTGATGAGTTCACTCAAGGGCTTTTACATGCGAAAGTAATGATCGATGCATCAAAAAAATAACCACATGTGGGGAGGCAGGCGGGGGGATTTCCCTTTCCTCTCCCCATCACCTCACTCATTCTGGACTTCTGCGTTTAGTTTCTTCAGCTTATTCCGCAGCTCAATAGCCCGTTCAAAATCAAGCCGTTCTGCCGCCTCTTCCATCTCAGCCTCTACCTGAATAATGAGATTGGGAATTTCATACTTGGGAATGTGTTTGGTATCCTGAATCTCTACCTCTTTCTCCCGAATGGGCTTTTTGATGGTAACGGGGGTGATGCCATGCATCCGGTTGTATTCCATCTGCATCTCACGCCGCCTGCTGGTCTCTTCAATGGCATTTTTTATTGAATCCGTGATAGTATCGGCATACAAAACGACATGCGAATGATCGTTTCGTGCCGCTCGTCCGATGGTCTGGATAAGGCTCCGGGCATCCCTGAGGAAACCCGCCTTATCTGCATCCAAAATACCTATGAAGCTCACCTCGGGAATATCAAGACCTTCTCGGAGGAGGTTGATGCCGACGAGCACATCAAAGATACCCAACCGGAGTTCACGGAGAATTTCGGTTCGTTCGATGGTATTAATCTCTGAATGGAGATAACGGGTTTTTATTCCCTTCTCTGCAAGGAATTCCGAGAGTTCTTCTGCCAGTTTTTTGGTAAGGGTTGTGATCAGGACCCTGTCCCCTGCCGTGATGGTCTTTTTTATCTCTTCACATACATCAGGGATCTGGGTATTGAGCGGGCGGATGCTGACTACAGGGTCAACAAGCCCGGTCGGACGGATGATCTGTTCAATGACTGCTGAGGAATGTTCATTTTCATAGGGACCGGGTGTCGCGGATACGAATATCGCTGTCCGCATATAATCTTCAAATTCGGGAAATTTAAGCGGACGGTTATCAAACGCGGAAGGCAGACGGAATCCATACTCAACAAGGGACTTCTTGCGGGAAAAGTCTCCGTTGTACATCCCCCGCACCTGTGGGAGGGTCTGGTGACTCTCGTCAATCACCATCAAAAAATCATCGGGAAAATAATCCAGCAGACAGAACGGTTTCTCTCCTTTTTCCCGGTGATCAAAGAACCGGGAATAGTTTTCAATCCCTTTGCAATAACCGGTTTCCTCAATCATCTCGATGTCATACAGCGTCCGCTGGCGAAGTCGGTGCGCCTCAATGAGACCCAGTGTGGGGAGAGTCGCGTCCAGTTCTTTCTGTATCTCGATAATGGCCGAGGCTTTCTCACTTTCGGGAATAACATAATGACGGGCAGGATAGATGAAAAAATACGGGAGAACTTCTTTTGGGATATGGGTTATCTTATCAATCTCAGTGATTCTTTCAATCTGATCGCCAAAAAACTCAATCCTGATGATATCAGGGCCATAACCGGGGATCAGGTCAATGGTGTCCCCCTTTACCCGGAATCGTCCCGGTTGTAGTTCGATGTCATTACGTTCAAACTGTATCTCAATCAGACGGGTGATAATGTCATTGCGTTTCACCCGATTTCCCTGTGCAACCTCAAAACCCAGCCCTTCAAAATTCTCCGGATTTCCCAGACCATAGATGGCAGAGACTGATGCAATTACAATCACATCATCACGTGAGAGAAGGGATGCCGTTGCGGCAAGACGCATCTGTTCAATTTTTGGATTGATTGCGGCGTCTTTTTCGATATACATGTCTCTCTGGGGGATGTAGGACTCAGGCTGATAATAGTCATAATAAGAAACGAAATATTCCACCCGGTTATCGGGAAAAAAGTCCTTAAATTCGCTATACAACTGTGCAGCAAGGGTTTTATTGTGGACAAGAACGAGTGTCGGCTTCTGTACGGCAGCAATCACATTTGCAATCGTGAATGTTTTCCCAGAACCCGTTACGCCCAATAACGTCTGAAACCGGTTTTTATGATTGATGCCCTCTACAAGGGATGCAATCGCTTCAGGCTGTGACCCCTGAGGAGAAAAGTCAGATATCAGATTAAACCGGGTCATTTCTGATCCTCTTTTTCATGAGCGTGCGGTTATACGTTACGGCAAACCGGTGTGCCTCGTCACGAATTTCCTGTATAAACAGGGAAGCTTTATCGTTCTTTTTTATCGGAAGAGGATGCGGGAAATGGCGTATATAGATCTCCTCCTCGCGTTCGGCAATCGAGATGAGCGGGATACTGATATTCAGATCTTTCAGGGCATCCGTTGCTGCATGAAGCTGCCCTTTCCCGCCGTCAATGACGATAAGATCGGGGAAATCTTCGTTCTCATTCAGGATGCGGGAGTATCTTCGGTGCACAATCTCTTTGATTGCGGCCACATCATCAATGCCTTCAACGGTTCGTATCCGGAATCGGCGATAATTTCTCTTATCAGGCACACCATACCGGAACTGCACCATCGACCCGACCATTGCCGTTCCCGCATAATGGGAGATATCAAAACATTCAATTATCTCCGGCGGTTCCGGCAACCTAAGGCGTTTTTGGAGATCTTTCACCTTTCCCTCACCGCCGAAAAAGGTGGTCTCAATATTTCTGGCTACAATCTCAAGCAAGTCCTTCTTGTCTCCCCGCTGAGGAACCGTTATTTTGACTTTTTTCCCTTTCTGATACGACAGATACTCACCGACAGCATCATCTGGTGCTTCCGGGAGAATTAACTCTGAAGGGGGTTCATTCTCCCCATAATACTGCACCATGAACTCCTCAAGTGCCGTTGGCTGGTCGGGAAAACTGAACTCCTGCTTTTCCCCCAGCACTCCCTTGTAAACAGAAAAGAGGATCAGATACACCATGCCGTTACGAATCTGATAATTGATAACATCCTCATCGGTCTTTTTAATCCGTCCCATTGCCTGTCTCTCTGAAAGTTTCTGAATGGCTTCGATCTGATCCCTTAGTTCAAGCGCTTTTTCAAAGTTCTGAGTATGAGATGCATCCGCCATCTCTGCTTTCAAAATCTCGATGAGTGTGGCCGAATGCCCTTTCAACACCTCACGGGCACGGGATGTCTGGTGCGCATACTCTTCTTCTGAGACGGCGTTCACACATGGCCCGGAACAGGTTCCAATATGGTACCGCAGACAGGGACGTTTGGGAAGCTTTCTGCAGGATCTGATGCGGAAGGTTTTTTTCAGGACATGGAGGACCTGATCCCGATCCTTTGCCGATACAAACGGACCAAAATAGTCCCCCTCCGGTGTTGTCTCACGCACATAATGAATGCGGGGATATGGCTCATCGGTCAAATGAATGTAGGCATACTGTTTAGAGTCTTTCAGGTCGATGTTGAATTTGGGCTGAAGGCGCTTGATGAGAGAATTTTCAAGAATTAACGCCTCTACTTCATTATTGGTGACGATGAAATCGAGGCTCACCGCTGCGGCGATCATCACCGCAGTTTTGGGATCCTTTACGCTGCGGGAAAAATAACTCCCCACCCGTTTCTTGAGATTCTTGGCCTTGCCCACATAGATAACCGTACCGGTATCATCCAAAAACTGGTAGCAGCCGG
>JAAYIO010000190.1 GCA_012523385.1 Methanomicrobiales archaeon | reverse complement strand
CTGTTGCACAGTGCGGTTATAAGATTGATTTCTGTTTCCCCTGCTAATATTTCTTTGCTCGTAGACACAAGATCATCCAAAGCGGCATCAAGATCACTCTCGATATACTCAAGTGATTCAATGTGGCGGTTACGGGCATTCAGGAGAGAGCTTAGATTCATCACTGATTGATGAAACAGGTCATTTGCTGTTGGTTGCCCCCCCTGTTGCAGAGCGGGCGATTCTGCCATTTTTATATCGATACTGATGTCACGGACAAGGCAGTAATACTTCCTTCTCCGCGCATCAGTGCGTGAAGAAAGGAACTCTAAACGCTCCATATACTGGAGATGATCAATCACCGCCTTAGGGTTAAGCACCAGCCTTTCAGCTATCTCAGTCACATAACATGGCTTCTCCCGGAGAAGTCCAATGATACGCCGCCTATTACGGTTACCAAGAATATCCAGAAGATCGGAACCCTCGTCATCACCGATCATACTTACCAAAAGTAAATGTTGGGAAAAGATATAGTTATTTGGTTCATTCCATCACGCGGTAATTGGGAGCCTCATCAGTGATGAGAATATTATGGGGGTGGCTTTCGATATATCCTGCCGATGTAATCTGCACAAACCGTCCATTCCGCCTGAGATCAGCAATCGTCTTTGAGCCGGTATAGCCCATAGCAGATTTCAAACCGCCGGTGAGCTGATAAAGAACATCCGAAACATTTCCCACATAGGGAATTGCCCCTTCCACACCTTCGGGAACAAATTTATTCCTTCCAATATCCTTTTTCTGGAAGTAACGGTCACTGGACTCCCCGCCGCTCATGACACCAAGAGAACCCATGCCACGGTACTGTTTGTAACGTCGCCCTTTCATCGCAATGAGGCGTCCGGGAGCCTCATCAGTCCCAGCAAGGAGACTTCCCAGCATCACAGAATCTGCTCCGGCAGCAATTGCCTTGGCAATGTCACCACTGTATCGGATGCCACCATCTGCAATAACCGGTACGTCGTACTCGTTCATCACCTCAGCTACATTTGCAATAGCAGTAATCTGGGGCACACCCACGCCCGCGACAATGCGGGTTGTACAGATTGAACCGGGGCCAATACCGACCTTTATTGCATCAACGTCAGATCCAAACTCCTCTGCGGCCTCCTTTGTTGCAATATTACCCGCGATGACATCTGCAGAGACACTTCCCACAATATCGCGGACAGCGGCTACCACATTCATGTTATGCGCATGGGCACAGTCGACTGCAAGCGCATCCGCACCGGCCTCTGAGAGAAGAACTGCACGTTCAAAATCAAACGGACCGACTGCTGCTGCAACACGGAGCTTACCATCCTTGTCACGGATGGCATTCGGATTCTGATGACGTTCAAGAAGATCCTGCATCGTGATTATTCCCAGAAGATTGCCATCTGCATCAGTGACCGGCAGACGTTCCACCTTATTGGTGTACATCTTTTCAAGGGCCTCCTCAAGACCGATGCCATCCTTTGCAGTAATGGGTTTACGCGTCATGACGTTCTGGATATTTTCATCGCCACGTTTAGCAACGATACCGCGCAGATCCCGACGGCTTACAATACCAATTATCATGCCGTTATCCATGACCGGCACACCGCCGATATCATGGTAACGCATCATTCGGTCCACTTCACCAACTGTGGAATCAGACAGAACGGTCAGCACTTTACGTTCGATAATATCTTCGGCCTGTTTGACAAGACGTATCTCCTCTACCTCACGTTCTGCACTCATATTACGATGGATTATCCCAATACTGCCCTCTCGGGCAAGCGCAATTGCCATAGGGGCTTCTGTTACCGTATCCATTGCTGCCGATATAATTGGACTATTGAGAGCGATGTTTCTCGTAAATCGAGTACGGATGTCAGCTTCTGAGGGCTCAACATATGATTGAGCAGGGATTAGCAGAACATCATCAAATGTCAGACCAAGGGGAATATTCAATTTATTTGCATACATGCTCATTTTATCTCACCAGAGACATTGCTTTTTCAACCAGCTTTTGTTGGATAACACAACTACGGTCCCCGCCACAGACCATTCCCCGGACCCCGATGATCTCCGGGTTAATACGGCGCAGGACTGCAAGGTCCTCAAACCTCAAAGAACCTGCCAGAGCAGTCTTTTGGTTCAAACTCCGATTAATATCCGTAAATTCTCCAAGAATCGATTCGTCCATAAAGTCAAAGAGGCTCTTCCCATCCTTAATACCTGTGTCAATCATGGCAATATCTGCACCATTCTCTGCCACAAGGGGCGCAACTTCCATCGGAGAAATAGTACCCATCCGTTCATAATCGGCATAGGTTGCAATAACAACAATTTTTTCGGGGAATTGCCAATGGACTGCCTTTGCAACGGCTTCAATCAACTCTGCTGCACGATCAGCACCGCTAAATTTCAGACCGACCTTGACATAGTCTGCACCGGCACATGCAGCACCGTACGCAGCTTGTGAGGCACCGCCTGGAAGAAAACTAAAATCACCGATTGCAGCACTGACAGGTTTCTCTGTCATCAGTTTTATTGCATGAATAACCCATGGAAAATTGGCACCGAGCGAACCTTCGGATGGTTTTTTCACATCGATGATATCAGCAGCGAGGGCATCGCGTGCTTCCTCAACACTGCTGGGGCTGACTAATAATTCCATACTTATTTTTGGATACTCTTCATAATAGTGATTACGTATGATCATATCCACTCAGTGATGTTCACCTCCTGATTTCCGAAGAATTTCTTTAGAATGGAGATAGAGCACGCGGAGTACACTACCTCGCTATTTAATGCCAGATACCGGCAGAAAGGAGACATAATGCTGATTACCATAGAAGGAATAGACGGAACCGGAAAAACGACACTGATCAGAACTCTCAGTGAAAAGCTGAAAGATTTAAAGCCTGTTTTCACTCGGGAGCCAACAGACACGTGGATTGGAGCACAAGTCCGAAGGGGCATTGCAGAAGAGATAGATCCAATCGCAGAGGCACTCCTTTTCACCGCAGATCATGCCGCGCACATCCGCGACATTATTCGCCCGGCTCTTTTGGAAGGAAAGTTGGTCATCTCCGATAGATACAGTGATTCACG
>JAAYIO010000189.1 GCA_012523385.1 Methanomicrobiales archaeon | reverse complement strand
GAATAAATCAGCCGATAGCGCATCAGGCATCCGTCTCGGAATTTGCATATTTTTGGTCTTTATTCTTTTTTAGCGATTTTTGATCCGTTTGGGATAGAACAGAAATATCAACAAGCTCTGATGTATCCGGGTCTTCAGCCACACCAAGGTCTGCAAGGATCTCTTCGTGGGAATAATAAATCCCTTCCCGGTATTCCTTAAGTGACCGTTCAATGGTTGCAAGCGTCTCTTCACTCAGAGGCTCATCATCAATCATTGCATCAAGAAGCCTCGTTATGACATCATCAAACGATTCACGAGGATGTTTTTTCAGATGCTGAAGGCGATCTCGGGTTGTGGTCTGAATCCGGATTGATGTGGACTGCATACACAATACTACATATGCATACACATTAATTGTTTGGATGGAGAAACTGAATTGTCTACCTTCTCGGTCCACTTTTCTTCTCACTTCAGGGTGCCATAATCGGCCCCAATGGTAAAACAGGATATAACTATGCGAAAATATAACAAACGAAAAATTATTTGTTGAGATGTTTGCCTAAATACGCATCTCGTTCAGATTCGCTAACTCCCTGAACATCGACAACGGTGGCACCCAGCACATATACCTGAACATCATATTTCGATTCCATGAGTCCAAATAAGTACTGATGCTCGACAACAGAAGCACCTAAAACAGTAGTTCCAACCTTTTCGGACTTAGAACTGGTTTCAATACACCCACAACTCGTTGAAACAACAATTCCAAGGAGAAGCAATGACAAAACGAGCAATGTTACTTTTTTATCAACCATACAAGTGAGAAATCCACTTCCCACCGGATATATCTTACTAAAGATATCAAAAAAAGAGAAATCAGGCCTTACTTTTCGCCTTAATCTTCTTAAGGCAAACGTTTAGTCCCGTTCCATTTCGTCAAGCCGCATTTTAATGAATGCTGAGGCCTCATTTAGTTCCGGGATAACCTTGAACTCAAGTGCGTTGACACGGCGTTTCGTATTCTCTATCTCAAAGCCACTCGGATGATCTTAATAGATCAGTGCCCTTAAAACTCATTTATCAGATATTTTTAATTTACAAATCCCTGATAACCTTGAATAATGGCAGATTATATATATGTGTCATTCAAAAGTTACAATTATCCTAAATAATGAATAATTGAAGAATAAAGGGAATAAAATGAGGGGTCAACAACATATACAGATCAGTGTCTTTACCGGGTTGGTTCTTACAGCTCCCTTCCTCCTACTAAATCCAACAGCCTCAGTCTTGCTTCTCGTGGGGATATTCATTGGCTCGCTTCTACCGGATTCTGACGCATCTGACCGGACAGCAAAACACGGAGACTCAGTATTATTTGCCTTTGACAAAATTAACGAAGTTTTCATATATCCACTCCTATTGCGATTATTTCAAGAAAAGAAAAGACATCGGGGCATATTGCATACTGTTGCCGGAGTGGCGACATTTTCCATCATTCTCACCGTGATAACAGGAATCGTATTTCTAATTCTTAACATTCAATTCAATTTCTGGCTCATTGGCATCGGCTTATTTATTGGAGGCATCCTTCATCTGATGGAAGACTGCTGCACACTCTCCGGTGTGATCCCGTTATATCCAAAATATCATACAGCATTCAAGGGAGAGATTGCAACATTCAATCGAAAAGAAAAGAGACCAAATCAATTTGCCTCATACCTAGCGATGCTGTTTGTGGCATTGGTAGTCGTCCAATTATTTTATGATATTGCTTTCCTGAGCATGATCATCCTCACACTCATGGCAATAACGCTTTCCTGGCTTGGATTTTTTGCCGTCTGCAGAGTGAAAAAAATCTGCAAATAG
>JAAYIO010000188.1 GCA_012523385.1 Methanomicrobiales archaeon | reverse complement strand
CCGGATTTACGGAGGAAAAGGCTAAATCAATTCTCACCCGTCTTCCGGCACAACTTTCAGAAGGAGAGAAACATCGTGTTGCCCTTGCTCAGGTGCTCATCAAGGAACCAAGAATCGTCATTCTGGATGAACCAACCGGAACCATGGATCCGATCACCAAGATCGATGTGAAACACTCGATTGGAACGGCCCGTGAAGAAACAGATGAAACCTTTATTGTAGTCTCCCACGACATGGATTTTGTACGCGATGTCTGTGACCGCTGCATTCTCATGAGAGGTGGAAAGATCGTCAAGGTCGGACAAACCGCTGAAGTGCTCGAGGAACTCTCTGATAAAGAACGGAAAATTATGACAAAGGCCTAAGTGGAGAATTACAAAATGACAGAAATCCGCCTCGATGGTGAGAGGCTGGAGGTACCGGAAGGAGCATTGTTAGGGGACATCATTCCCGATCATCCCATGGAATGCAGTGTCGCGGTGGTCCGCCCCGCAGACATCACATCTGCAACCACACGCAATGTTCGTGTTACGACGACCGCAGGAGAGGTAATTATTGAGATTACCGCTGAAATGCCATTATTTTTACAGGCTCTTGTCAATGCGGGTGTCCCTGATACCGGAACTGATCCAGAGAAACTGATAGTAAAATGGGCTGACCGTCAGGTAGCATCATTTGGTCCGTTTACCGCAGATGGGATATCAGAGAAATCTTTCCACCGCTATAACCGCGGGGATGTAATCCTTGGCTGTGGTGGATATGACCCGGGACAATCATATCTGCTTTTTTCAAAGACACCTCACATCGCTGACCACGGTGCCACAAAAGGAGGGGGTATTATTGGCAGAGTTATCTCAGGAATGTCGGTTCTGGGGGAATGGAAGTCTAAAGATGCAATTCTGTCAATGGAACGAATCATCCAGAGTGCAGACGCATCGAATGCCTTCACCACAACTGCCCGTGATATTGTCCTTGAAGATGGAATGAGTATCATCACCTGTGTCCGTGCACGTGGTGCAGGATACCGGGATAAAGAGATTGACACCGCACGGGCACAGAGTGTAGAGCACCTGTTGCAGACCTACCGCGGCGGACGCTACCATGTGTCACTGAATGCAAGCACCCACGTGCGTGATGACCGTATGCGTGAGAGTGAAGTATTCTACGAAGGGGAACCGCACTCCCGGTTTGAAGGGACTATCACTACGCGAATCAGCGGAAGAAACCGCGGTTCAATATTCATTTATACAAATGACATTGCCGGAAGCCCCAATCATACCGTCATCGGCAGTGTGGAGCATGGCATCGAATTGGCACGTATCGCAGACAAAGGAGAGACATTTCTCATTACAGTGGAGCCGGAACAGTTTGATATCCGTGGCATGGCCCTTTCAGATGCACAGGAAATTGCAAAAAAACGAGGCATCACCCTACATTTTGATGATGATAGCGGTGAACGGGTAGTTATTTCACAGACTCCGGGAACCACACTGGAAGTGCTTGCAGGAAATGAGGTCTCAGTCACCACAATCCCTGCCACTCAGGTCATATCTGTTGAACTCTTTGACGACAAAGCGCCACAGAGCTGTTATATATTCCGCTCCGTTACCGGTCTCAGGTGGCATGAAATCGGCGAGATGCCACTGATCGTGCAGTTTGAGGATGTATCGTTATTCCAGCCGCTCATTAAAAAAGGTACGAATATCAATAACGAAAATACCCCCGAAGGGAGCGTGCCTGCAAATATGCTTGCCATTACCAATGACTCCCGGAGGAGTGCAGGGCTCATCGGATGCAGAACCTCGGAGAATAGTGAATTCGGTCCTACATCAGAACCCTTTGAAGGGACAAATATTATCGGACGTGTCTGTGAACCTGAAAAACTGCCTGCCCTCAAGGAAGGAAGCACGGTCTATATCAGAGAGGTGACACGATGACCATAAAAGAATATATTCCCACATATGTAGGCACGGTAACCAAGTATGTCTTCATTGATTCGCCAAATATCACCCCACAGACACTTGCCATTCGTGCGTATGAAATTTCAGAAGGTCTGATGGTCAAAGAGACCTGTTTCGGACTGCAGATAACAGGCGAACCGGAACAGGTTAAAAAACTCATTGTTGAGCTTCGCAAGGTTGACTCGGCCCACATATTAGTTAAAGACCGGGGGTTTCCACCAGTGGACCCGCGCCGAAGCCGGGCAAATCTGGGAGGAGCACGACCGGGATATTATGGTCATGAATTCGAGTGCGGACTTTTAAAGTTCGTCTCACACGGCCTTGAGGAACTTGACAAGAAAAAACCAAAACCAGTACCGCAAATGAGCAAGAAAAAACTGGATCAAGGTAAATTACCCCTGAACAGATTAATTGAAATCATCAGTAACGAGGAGGCATAATAGAATGGCAAAAGTGTTTATTTTCCCTACAACGAGCCTTGTGCTCTCAGATATGGTTGAGAGATGGGGCCATGAGGCGCTGGGGGCTGCGGTCGGAATCCGTGAAAAAATCCAGACCCCAAGCCTGGAATCGCCCCCACTTCAGATGACACCGGAAGACCCGAAGAAGGGCCTAAAATATGCCGCTGTCGAGGTACCATGCGGAGTCAGGGGACGGATGTCTCTCTATGGGCCGATGATTGAAGAGGCCGATGCTGCAATCATTATCAATGATTCAGACCTCTCATTTGGATGCATGGGATGCGCCCGCACCAATGAACTGGTGATGTTCATGCTGCGTCAGCGAAAAGAAATGCCTCTACTCGATATCAAATATCCCGAAACAGAAGATGAAGGAATCGCATTCGTAACCCAGATTAAAGATTTCCTTGCAGGACTTGAAGGTGAGAACGATGAGTGAACAGCCAGTACGTGTTGCACAACTCTCCTGCGGGCCTGAACATAGCGGCGTCCAAAAAGAGATTAATGAGGCTGCTGCAGCAGTCAATGCTGAGATGTTCTTTCCGGATGTGACTCTCACTGATATCCGCCGGTCGTATGACTCATTTGGTCTTGAAGCACGCTCTGGGGATTTGAAACTCGCCATTGCCCGTGCAGTGGCCCTTGTGGAAGGAAAAGTAGACGCTGATGCAGTCTTTATTGCCACCTGTTTCCGCTGTGCAGAGGCGGCAATTGTCCGGAACGAACTGCGCCACTATATTCTTAAACACTCTGACCTTCCGGTGGTGAGTTACTCTTTTACGGAGCGCACCACCGCAGGGACGCTTCTCACCCGGATGGAGGCATTGACCACCATCGCACGAAGGAGAGCACTCCTTGCCCGTGAGGTACAGACAGGAACTACGATGGGTATTGATTCGGGGTCTGCAACAACGAAAGCCGTCATCATGCAGGACAATAAAATCATTGGCACCGGCTGGTTGCCCACCACCGAAGTGATGAACAGTGCTACCGGTGTCATTGAAGAAGCCCTGAAAGAGGCAGGTCTTGAAATGGCAGATATTGAAGCTATTGCCACCACAGGATACGGCAGATACCTCATAGGAGAAAAACTGAACGCCGATCTGATTCAGGAAGAGCTGACAGTGAACTCAAAAGGTGCGGTTTATCTGGCTGACCGGCAGCGTGGAGACGCAACAGTGATTGACATCGGCGGAATGGATAACAAGGCAATTTCTGTTCTGGACGGCATCCCCGGTACATTCACCATGGGCGGCATTTGTGCCGGTGCGTCAGGGCGGTTCCTTGAGATGACGGCCAAACGAATCGGTGTGGACATCACCGAACTGGGGCCAATTGCAATGAAAGGGAATTCAAAGATAGTTCCCATGAACAGTTACTGTATCGTCTTTGGCACTCAGAGTCTTGTCAACGCACTGGCAAAAGGGAGCTCAAAAGAAGACGTGGCCGCAGCAGCATGTCGAAGTGTGGCAGAACAGGTATTTGAGCAGCAACTTCAGGAAGTCGACATCAAGGAACCGATAATTATGGTCGGAGGCACATCTCTGATTGAAGGACTGGTATACGAGATGGGGGAACTGCTCCAGAGCGAGATTCTTGTGCCGCCACGCTCGCAATATATCGGCGCTGTCGGGGGAGCTCTGCTTGTATCCGGGTTTGTTGAGGAGAAGCGAAAGTCATGAGGGGCCTTGAGTATTTTGAGGTGGAATGTGTGGAGCCGGTGGGTAGAGAAACATATGCCCAGATTGCCGATGACATTCTCTCGGATCTCAACCTGAATCAGTCCATCGGAAGGCTTCATATCTTTATCGACCCGGAAGTCCCGCTGTTCCTTGCCGTTGGAGTCATAAAACAGATGCCGGGGCTTGTATATATCCGGGATTTTGCAAGTGCGCTGGGAAAAGAGACCGGAGTGGTGTTAGATATCGGTACTGAGAGATATCTTTCACCGATGCTCTCTATTCTCTGGGATAAATATGGGAGAGACCTCATCACCCAACCGGATCGGTTTACGGTGAATATCCTGATACCGGGACTTGACCCACGGGAGATTGAGGATTTAATGGTGGTTGACCCCAGTGAAGGGATGTACCATGATATCATTTATGCGCTGCAATGGATTGCACCGGAAGGATTCAAGGTCAGACGACAGACAATTGGCGAGGGGCAGTTCAGTTATGTGGCCAGTGAGAATACCCTCGATAAAGAGAAAATTGACGTCCTCCTCAGAGAGAAATTTGCTTTAGTCGGAGTGAGTGCATGACCGTCCTTGTTCCCATTACATACAAAGGGGGAGTATACCGCCACGACATCGTCATTGATTTGATCGACGATCTTGGGGGATATATTGTCCAGAAACATATGATCGCGCAAGAGGTAGTCCTTCAGTCTCTTGTGCCAAAGGATGACATTGAACTAATACGGGCAATAAGTCGTCCTCTGGCAGGTGTCGTCACTGAGGCGCCCCTTGTCGGGACAGAGATTGCGGTCCTCAGCCCCAGTCTTGAGATACACCATTTGCCCCACACATCATGTGACGTGGCAGAGTATCTCAGAAGTGCCGGGGCAAAGACCAATATGATCGGACTTGCACGCGGTTTTGGTAAACGCATTGCAAATCTCAATCTTGAAGAGCGGGACATCATCAATGAGCACGACTGTGTGGTATTTATGCTGGGCAATTTTGAAACCTGCATTGAATATAAGATGCCGGCTCTGCGCAGGGGTATTACCGTGCCCATCATTCTTAGCGGCAGGCCGTCCACAGAGGCACTGCAGCGGATCATCGACCCCCCTGTAGCGGGATATGTCGGCGGTATCGGGAGAGTTGGCCATCGGATGAAGCGACAGGAGGGTGAAATTGACCGTCTTGATGCACTGGTTCAAGAAGTATCAAGGGTTCTTTCCCAAAAGCGTGAAGAAGTGGCAAAGGACCCCCTGTCGGTAAATCCGGCACGCCTGATGACTGTTTTGGACGATGCAATGGATATTACCAGCCGTTCAACTCACCCTACGCCGATTACGGTTCAGATACGTGGCCTGCGGGTTAAACTGCCGTATGACTCATATGCACACGCAATAGCAGCTATCGAGATTGAAAACGGCGTCAGGATTGGGGACATTACCCACATTCTTCCATCCCGTATGCGGGATTACATCCTGATTCAGATCAGACCGTTTTCAGAGACGAAGATCATCGTGTAAAATACGAAATTATATCCCTTTTTTCTGACAACATTCTGGTGATACAGTAATGGAACATAGCGTGGATTTTGAAGAGACCCTTCAGGAAATTCTGAAACGAGGACCAAAGGCCGCATCAACGGATTGGCTTGAGGGAATCAAAGAAGAATTTGGAATCGTCCCCCTTATTTATCAAAAGATGGCCAAAAAACCGGAAGTGCTTCTTTCACATTTGTTGTATAAGGATGCAATTTTCGAGACATCATCCATTGAACCAAAGATGGTGGAACTGATAAGTATCGCTGTTGGTGCGGCGCTGAACTGTAATCACTGTGTTGAATACCACATGCATTCGGCATTGAAAAAAGGTGCAACAAAGGAAGAAATCCTTGAAGTGGTTCTTATTGCAGGGTCCCTTGCGCAGGCAGCGGTTCTTGCAGATGCATACCGTATCATTGATGTCGGAACAAATGGATGCGGCGCTACCTGCGAAATAAATGGCGTCAAACTCAAAAAGAACGGCGATTAAAGATATCACTTATATATTCTGTTTTTATTTCGGGATACATATTCCCCGGATATGAAAATAAACAAAAAATTGTGGTCAGCGCTGGAATGTTTGCACATACTTATTCTATCATTTTAGGTTCATTACGCTAATCGGGTAATTTCACCTCATCCCCCTAACATACCCCTCGTAACCGTACCTGCTGTTTTTGCGGTCAAAACACAGCCCTTCGTATGTGATATAACCATTAAAGCCACCATGATTCAGGGATTACGACATGGTTTAAACCCGCAGATAAAAACATCCAGATGACTGCTATTGTGGCACAACCATTGCTTCTCATTGCATTTTTCATTTGTTAATTCCCTGTACCACATCACGAATAAGATGTGTTGCTGGTTCCTTTCAGTAAAGATTAATGCACGGGAATCCAAACATGGGAGAATATGACAGGCCCACGCGTACTCATTGCATATGCCACAAAATACGGGACAACTAAAAAGATAGCAGAAGAAATTCAAGGCGTTCTGACGGATAAAGGCATTGAAAGCGACCTCATCAATGTGATGGAAACGGGAAAGATGGGTACCTATGATGCAGTCATTCTCGGTAGTCCGGTATATATGGGAAAAATGCTTGTTGAGGCGCGGGAATTCTGCAAGTATTTCCGGCACAATATGACGGATACATGGCTTGCAATATTTGTTAACGGGATATCATGTTGCACTCCCGGAAATGTAGATACAGCGCCATTGTTTGCTGCAATCGATGAGATGCACGAATATGTAAGGCCTGATATGAAAGCAGCATTTTCAGGTGCGTTTAATCCCACAGGACTTTCAGAAACTGATGCCCAGATTGCTGGCATGGTACGCCCTCCGGTCGGGGACTTCAGGGATCACGAGGCAATACGGGATTGGGCAGAAGACCTTGCATTGGCCATTTTTATGCGTATGCCCTGAACTCAGGGCAACAAATAGGAAAGGCGAGGTTTCTTAAAGAGATACGATATATAATTTATATATCAGAAACCTTTCCATGAGCCCAAGAGCATACAAATGACACCCACCTGATGAGATAATACCATGAACAACCGGATACTTGTCATATACGCCACCAAATACGGTGCAACAGAAGGAATTGCCACGGCAATTGCAGAAGGTCTGCAAAAGAAAGGCCTTGACACAGATGTCCGAAACGTAAAAGAAGTTTTTGACATTACCGGTTACCGTGCGATTATCATCGGGAGCCCGATATATTATGGCAAAATCCTTCCGGAAATCGTGTCATTTGTCAACCTTCACAAAAATGAGTTGCATGAAATACCGGTGATTGGATTTCTCTCCGGATATTCACTCCTCGATATTTCACCGGAAAAAAAGCAGGCAGCAAATGCTGCATTTGATCCGGTACGGGAACATATTGAACTCAGGTATATTGGATATTTTGCGGGTAAGATATCAGAAGAACACCTTTCAATCAAAGATAAGACATTAATGAAGATAACCGCTGCAAAACCCGGAGATTACCGCAATCGGGAAACGGCCATCATCTGGGCAGAAGGCCTTGTTGATCTCTGTATGCTCCAACTCTGATCAATTTTCCGGTAAAATGTTATTTTCTCTTTCCTCAGGGTGACTTTAAAAAATAGAGAGATACCTATTGCACCCATCTGAAATGTTATATCCTCACCCGGAAAGAGTAGTGTATTAGCGGAGGCGAGAGTCGAATTACAACAACCATATCTGACATGCACCGGGAATGCAACCATACAGGCATACCAGAACGGCAACAGGTTACGGCACAATACTTCGATCATAACCACCTCCCTGAACTACTCTCTTGCATATCTGTGAACAAATAGACTTGTTGCAAAAACGTTTTCTGATAAATAACAATCACAATACCCTTTCTTCCTGAAACGCCCCCTGTAATTACGCGGGTTTTAAGGAGTGTCACCATATTTTTATGAAAACCGCTCCCCCTCACCAGCCTTCCGGTTCTATTTTTCATCTCGGACGCCTGAATACCCAAAAACAACGGTCACTCATACTCTGATTACATCATCACCCAAACAGGTCGAGTGAGAAAAATGAAAATATTCGGGCTGTTCGGATGAATTCAACCACTAAAAATCCGCCCGTAGGTAGTAGGTATGATCTCTGGGAGTGAGAAAATAGAGTGGGAATATACCCTGCGGTTGATTTCCACACCATACCATATTTTTTAAAAGAAGTCCGCAAGAGTTGTGTGTGACGGGTCCATATCCTGCCATATCCAGCCCACTGCCTCGATAATTCGCGAAATCGG
>JAAYIO010000187.1 GCA_012523385.1 Methanomicrobiales archaeon | reverse complement strand
GCGTCAGCTGGTGGAAGCGGCGCTCTCGGGAGCAAAAGAGGCGGGAGCAGATATCGAGTATCTGGATATCTGTGAATACGATATCGGATACTGCACCGCGTGCGCCATCTGCTACCATACGGGAGTTTGCGCGATTCAGGACGATTGTGCAGAAGTATTAGCAAAGATGCAGGATGCAGACGGACTGATTCTGGGGTCTCCGGTGTATATTAATGCGGTATCAGCACAGCTCAAAACGCTTTTGGACAGGATGCCCGATTTGATCCATTGTCAGGCCTTTACCGGAAAATACGGCATTGTCGTTACCACCGCCGGCGGTAGCGGAACCGATGACGTGATCGCCTATCTGGGGAATACCCTTCAGGTGCTGGGAGCAAACATGTGCGGCGGTGTCGCAGGAATCATGTCCTACGGCCCAGAGAGGTTTGAGCACCAAAAAACGGAGGCAAAAAATGCCGGAAAAACCCTTGTGCAGGCAATCAATGAAAAGACCACGTATCCCGAACAGGAAGCATTTCATGCATTTATGAAAAGTCGTATGACCGCACTCGTCAGTGCGAATCGGGACACCATGCACCATGAGTATGAATACCTGAAAAATCGGGGATGGATCACATAGATTTTTACACCACAACGGAAATCTTTTCTCCACATGCCCGACACGTTGTGCCGTCAAGTCCTGAGGGGATCCCCATCATCCCCCTTCGTTCAACAAGGAGTGCGCCACAAGATGGACAATAGGTATTCTGATAATCACTATGTCCCACATTTCCCGTGTAAGGATACAAAATGCCCTCTTCTTTCGCGATGGCACACGCCCGTTCAAGAATGGTTGCAGATGTCTGAGCGGTATTATTCATATGATACTGCGGATGAAATGCGGTGAAGTGCATCGGCGTCTCTGTGCCCAAATGTTCCACGACCCAGCGAATAAGTGATTTGATCTCATCCGGACTGTCGTTCATTCCGGGGATTAACAGGGTTACGGTCTCGATATGCATCCCGCATTCTTTAGCAACTACAGTTGATTCAAGCACCGGTGCCAGACGCGCTGAACAGACCTTGCGATAAAAGGTATCCGAAAAAGCCTTGATATCAACGCGGAACGCATCAAGGACCGGAGCAATATCCCTGAGTGCCTCCTCAGTGATGTATCCGTTTGTCACATATATCGTCTGTAACCCCTGATCGTGTGCAAGACGCCCCATATCTTTGGTATACTCGTGCCAGATGGTTGGTTCATTGTAGGTCCACGCAATACTCTTACACCCGGCCTGCATTGCCCGACGCACACCTTCGGCCGGAGATATCGTCTGAAGTCTGCCATTGAATTCAGATATCTGAGAAATTCCCCAGTTCTGGCAGTGTTTGCATTTGAAATTGCATCCAATACCCCCCAGTGAATAGGAAAGAGTGCCCGGCAAAAAATGATTCAGCGGTTTCTTCTCGATGGGGTCAACTGCTTCAGCACTCACTTTGCCATAGGTAAGAGGATGAAGTGTGCCAGCGATATTCTCACGAACGCCGCAGATTCCTCTATTCCCATCATGAATCCTGCATCGGTGTGAACAGAGATCACAACAGGCGATATTCTCATCACACGCATGCCACATATCCGCTTTTCTCTCAGGTATCATATTCATCATCCAAACTCCAGCACCCTGTGAAAGAATCGTGAGGGAGTGTAATAACTTTAAGCCATACAGACTAACCATTACCTGAATGAATACCGTTGTGATATCACTGGGTGGTTCTGTTTTAGTGCCGGATATCGGGAATAATAATATCAAACAATACCGTGACGTCCTGCGCAGTCTAAAAGACACGTGCCGTATTTATGTCGTTGTCGGGGGAGGAGGCGAGGCACGCCGCTACATTGGAGCGGCACGGGGTCTTGCCATTGATGAAGGGACCGCAGATGAGATCGGCATCCTTGTTACCCGCCTCAATGCCACGCTTTTGATGCGTGCACTCTCAAAGGACTGTTACCCGCAGATTCCCGAATCATACAACGATGCGCTGATTGCAGGGGAAAGCGGCAAGATTGTCATTATGGGCGGTGTTACTCCCGCGCAGACGACTGATGCGGTGGCGGCAGTACTTGCTGAACGTGCAGGAGCAGACCTTTTGATCAACGCAACATCCGTTGATGGCATCTACACGGCAGACCCGCGAAAGGATGCAACTGCTAAAAAAATCCCATTCCTGACCCCGGATGAGCTGATTGCAATTGTACAGACCGGGCGCATGGATGCAGGGGCAAACAATGTCATTGACCTCGTCGCCGCTAAAATCATCCAGCGCAGCAGAGTCCCGATGGTGGTGCTTGACGGCAGGGAACCAGAGAGTCTCCTCACCCTCATGCAAACCAAAGAAATCAACGGCAGTCTGGTGTCCTATACCCCCGGCCCAACAGGATTCTAAGAATCATATCGATATCTTTTTTTATCCCACCTGACAATATTACTAGGTGCCAAACGGGGCAGTAGGGTAGCCTGGTCCATCCTAGAGCGTTTGGGACGCTTTGACGGCAGTTCGAATCTGCCCTGCCCCATCTATTATAATGATTCAGGAACAAGCAGACCTGATTCTTAGTATTCTTGCAGAAGAGTATCCGGTCCATGATGGCGTTATTTCATTTCTTGCATTTGAAAATCCGTTTCAGATTCTTATTCTCACTATTCTATCCGCACAGACAACAGACCGGCAGGTAAACCAGATCAGTGCCCCTCTTTTCCAAAAATATCCTGATGCATACGC